>NZ_DDKU01000069.1:0-29644 GCF_002339775.1 Thalassolituus sp. UBA2590 | reverse complement strand
GACCAAAGGTCCGGATTTCAGCAAGGCCAAGCCGCTGCGCATCAATATCGCCGGGACGGAAATTTCGCTGCGAGCACCTAAAAACAGCTCACCGATTGACTATGCGTACCCAAGGCAAGAAGCCGCCCCTTACTACGACCTGCCCGATGCACCTGATAATACACCTCACAAGGATAAGTGGTATTGCGACCTGAGCGACGAAGAGCGCAAAGAACGGGATTATTACGAGCAGACCAAGCTCCCACGGTTGCGGATTAATAATGATGGCGCTCCTGGATGGAATATTCAGGTACTGACTGGGCGCGCCTGGGACTTTTATGGTCCCTGGTTTAGCGGAACTCTGGCAACTGTGCATATGACAATTTTCCTGAACCGCCGGATGGAGCAACCGATAGGGTCGTATTTTAACCCCCGGGTTTTCGAGTTAGCTCTAATGGACGTGATTTCTGAAGGATATGGCATGCACAATAAGGCGCGGGTTTGGCGGGTACCGGTCGACTGGCAGCCGTCCACCCAGTCAACGCTCCCTATGGTGAGCTACAAGGCAGAAAGAAAGAGAGAAATCAGAGGGGTCCCCCATGAAGTCGAGGATGAATATGAGATTGTATTTCCTGTTACCGACGATATTTTAGCCAGAGCTAATTTGACATTCATGCGCAAGCATCGCTGGCGCCCTGATGGCAGTGACTTCGAAGACATCGAAAAATGGACCTCTTCCGAGCCCATGCGCACCTTAATCAGACAGATTATAGACTCGGTTGAGGTGAAGCTGTCGCCGGAATCTCAGGCACAGTTGGAACGTGCTCAAGCCGGGCTGACAGATACCGCGCTGACTAAAGACTTCGCCCCGATTGATATCGAAGCCTACCTGAAACATAAAGCAGAGATGGCTGAAGCCGAAGCTGCAAAGCGACAAGCCGCCGCAGAAACGACTGAGAAAGAGATTCAGCCTGAGAATCTGAACAGTATTGAGCGTGGCTCTGACAAATTCTGATGTTCTACGTCCCTCTCAAGCTGCGTGAACGCAGCGGGCCAACACCGACCAAAGGTCCGGATTTCAGCAAGGCTAAGCCACTGCGTATCAATATCGCTGGGACGGAAATCTCGCTGCGAGCACCTAAAACCCGAGCAAAACAAAACCTCCTGCGTCCACGCCAGGAAGCGGCACCATACTACGACCTGCCCGATGCACCGGATAATACCCCCTACAAAAATCAGTGGTATTCGGATCTGACCGACGAAGAGCAAAAAGAACGCGATATCTACGAACGGAACCAGCCACCGCGCCTACGTATCGATGACAACGGCGCACCAGGGTGGTTCGTCCAGGTATTAACCGGGCGCGCCTGGGATTTTTATGGCCCCTGGTTTAGCGGAGCCTTGGCAACCGTGCATATGACGATATTCCTTAATCGCCGGATAGAGCAACCGCTAGGGTCGTATTTTAACCCTAAGGTTTTCGAGTTAGCGCTGATGGATGTTATTTCTGAAGGATATGGAATGCATAATATGGCACGAGTCTGGCGAGTGCCGGTCGACTGGCAGCCGTCTACCCAGTCACCACTCCCTATGGTGAGTTATAAGGCAGAACGAAAGAGAGAGGTCAGAGGGGTTTCTCATGACGTCGAGGATGAATATGAGATTGCCTTCCCTGTTACCGAGAATATTTTAGCCCGAGTTAACTTAGAATTTAGACGAGTTCACCGCCGTACAGCTGACAACAGCACCGTTGAAGACATCGAAAAATGGACATCTTCCGAGCCCATGCGCACCTTAATCAGACAGGTTATCGACTCGGTTGAAGTGAAGCTGTCGCCGGAGTCTCAGGCACAGTTGGAACGTGCTCAAGCCGGGCTGACAGATACCGCGCTGACTAAAGACTTCGCGCCGATTGATATCGAAGCCTACCTGAAAAATAAAGCAGAGATGACTGAAGCCGAAGCGGCTAGACAGCAAACAAATACAGGAACGCATACCAAGAAGGTTCAATCTGAACCACCCCAAGATACATGAAGCGTGATGTTTGATGTCGGACCATCAAAGCGGCTCAGCCGCTCTTTTTATTTCTGCAAATACCTTCCTTTCTGAGCAATTCACAAATACACGCTCTGAACGAACCTTATACGAACAGCATGGTCTAGACTCAGAACATTCGACAAACTGAGTTGTAGTTATGTTTTCTCCTGAGAAATCGTATTTCTCAATCGCTCCGTGCTTTTCATTCACATGCTTTTCATTCAGGCGCTCTCGATTGAAGTACTTTGCTTTATTCACAGCGTTCCTGCTTGCTACTCCCTGTGCAGTTGCGGTTGCTTCAAAGGAGCAACCTTCCAGTACCCCACCAGCTCTGCAAAGCGCCGATCAGGAAAGAACGGACCTCGAAACAACAGACGCGGAAAAAACAGCGTCGCCCGATCCGCAAGTGATAGGGTCTGAATCCACCGAACGTGATACGAAAGAGCCTGAAACCACCGAAGCCCCACCGCCAGAAAGCCAACAAGGCGTCGAAACAGCCCCGGTCGTCGAGAGCCTGAGCCTTCTCAACGCCAGCATCCCCCCCGGACAGTTCCAGACTTTGTACTGGAGCCCCGGACAGTCGTTTGCCAGTATCGACACCCCGGTGCCGGTGCTGGTTGCGCATGGGAAAAATCCTGGGCCCAGGGTATGCCTGACCGCCGCGATACATGGCGATGAACTGAATGGCATCGAGATGGTGCGACGTCTGATGTACCAGCTCGAACCGGTAAAAATGAACGGCACTGTCATTGGCGTTCCGATTGTTAATCTCGATGGTTTCCGTCGCGCCAGCCGCTACCTGTCTGACCGTCGCGACCTGAACCGTTACTTTCCGGGCAGCGAAAACGGCAGCGCAGCCTCGCGTATTGCCTATTCATTCTTCAATAAGATCATCCGCGGTAACTGCGACTTTCTCGTCGATCTTCATACAGGCTCATTGAAGCGCACTAACCTTCCGCAGATCCGTGCCGACCTCAGCAATGAAACCGTCTTCGAATTCAGCCGCCATCTGGGTGGTATCACTGTACTGCATGGCCGTGGCAGTGAAGGGACTCTGCGCCGAGCCGCAACCGATCTCGGCATTCCGGCAATAACGCTGGAGTCCGGTGGACCAAACAGCCTGGATGAAAGCTCTGTCGACGGCGGTGTCAAAGCGCTTGAAACATTGCTGCAGAATCTCGACATCCAGCCTACGGTGCGCTTCTGGGGAACGCCTCAGCCAGTTTTCTATCACTCTGAGTGGGTAAGATCCGATCAGGGCGGGATACTCATGTCTGATGTTGAACTGGGTGACACGGTTCGCGAGGGCGATGTGCTGGGTCGTGTTGTTGATCCGGTATCCAATACAGGCAGCGATATCGTTTCTCCTCTGTCCGGAAAAATTATCGGCATGGCCTTCAATCAGGTCGTTCAGACGGGTTTTGCTGCCTATCACATCGGCGAAGCCAAGACCCCGGAAGAGGCTAAAGAAGAAGCGCAGGAAGAACTGAAAGAAGAAAGTCAGAAATCAGGTTCGGTTCAGTCGTACCCCGACGACCCGGAAACAGCGCCCGCCCCGGAAGACACCGAAGCAAGCATGAAAAAAATCAGCGACTCTGAGGGCGGCTCTGAGAACGCTGAGTAATCAGTAATGTCGGAAATGAGGTGTCCAGCTGAGTATTTCATGCTGGTATGACGAGACTGTCATAAAGCGTCCTGCAATAGCTGTTACTATACCTGCATTGCAGATCTGGTACGCACAGCATGAATACTAAATATCTGGGCTGCGGCATTCTGACTTTACTAGTTGTATCCGCATCGGCCTGTACCCCAGTACGCTTTAACGAGCGAGAGCGCCTGTCTCAGCCGGATATGGCGTTCGACAGCACGCCGCTGAAGAGCGAAATCGAAGCCGATGTATACAGTGCCCGCGAAGGCGCATCCGGCGTATTTACCGGCGGTGGTGGTGGAGGTTGCGGGTGTTACTGACACGTCTGATCACAGCAGTTCGCCCTGCTTATCTCCTGCGAATACTGACTATCGCTTGTGCCATTGCTGTAACGACAGCTGTTCAGGCGGCTGCCCCTACGACAGATGAACTCGACAGCATCTTTGCCGCCCGGGGGATTGTTTACCAGCAGGAAGATGATGGTGGCTCAGGGGGGAACCCGACCATCGAAGAAGATGCGACCATCTATGAAGGCATTCTGTTATTTCAGCAACGACTCAATGAAAATAACGCAGCAAGCTTTAAAGCCGTGGGCGACCTGGTCACCGCTGCCTCCTACGATGACGCCCGCGATAAAGCAGAAACCGTCTCAGGCGCCACCGGCTATAACCCCGGGCGCTTCAATCTTGAAGGGCGTTGGAAGTATCGCAGCAACAGCCGTACGGGTTTCACCCTGCATACCAGTTACGGTCAGGAATACGCTTACCGCAGCACCGGCTACGGATTTGGTATTTCACAGTCATTAAACGAAGAGTCGACCCAACTCAGTGCAGACTTTCAATTCTATGATGATACGGTTCGCATGATCCGCTACGACGGCAGCAAAGAAACCGACGAGCCGCGCGATACCGCCACCGGGGCCTTCAGCCTGACTCAGACGCTGTCACCGGTATCGCTGATGAACCTGTCCTGGGTCTACAGCCGCCAGCGCGGCATGTTAGCCACATCATTTAATTCCGTACTCTTCGATAACGGAGAGCGTGGCTTTGAAGTCCTTCCTGACGAACGCGTACGCAATACAGTGTCCGTTCGTTATAAGCACGCCATCGGTGACGACTCCGTACAACTGGGCCTCAGTCATTATCAGGACAGCTGGGAGCTGGATGCTCAGGCATTCGAAGCTCGCTATTTCTATCGATTGAATGACGGGCAACTAACACTGGAACCGAGCTATCGGTTTTACACGCAAACGGCCACAGAATATTTTTCCGAACAATTCCGTGCACCTCAGACTTACCAGACCAGTGACTCTGATCTTGGACATTTTGATGGCCACAGCGCGGGACTGGTTCTGTCCTACCGGAAAGCAGGCTGGTTCACCAAAGCACCATCAGATTACGATATCGGCTTTAATTTTTATCGTCGTTCAGATGACCTGAATTTTTACTGGCTGACACTAGGATGGTACACCGCATTATGAAATTAACTTCATTATTTTTATCCGCTTTTTCAGCGCTATTATTTTCAATCGCGTCGTTCGCTGGAAACTACACAACGCTGAATAACGACAACTACTCTATAGATTTTAATCAGCCCGAAAAACCAGTTGTGTTAATTGTTTGGGCGTCCTGGTGCGGCTACTGCATGGAAGAAATTCCACACTTAAAAAAGGAGTTAAAAGACCACCCGGAGTTTATCTGGCTCGGCCTTAACGTGAATAAAAATCCAGAAGATGGTCGCCAGGTAGAAGTAGAGCGCGCACTCCCCTGGCCATCCCTGAGTGACCCGGATCTGATCATCGGAGATCAGTTCGAAGTGCGGGGCACGCCGACTCTGATTGTGCTCAACAGCAAAGGAGATGCGGTGTATCGCGGTCGACGGACTGACGACGACTTTAAAGCCGCTCTCGATACTCTGTCGGCAGAGCAATAATTCCGTGGTCTTTCCGCTCAGACAACTGCGTGCCCGGTGTATTTTTCTGGTTAGCCTGAGCCTCTTTGTTAACCCGTCATATGCCGCTGAACGCATCAGCGGCACTTCAGAAAATCAGGCAACGCCTTCGGTCAACAGGTCCACCAGCCTGATGACAACCACGGTCGATTTTCAGATTCTTCTGACCAGCGACAGCTACTCGGCGAAAGCAGCGAATACGGCAATAGACAGCGCTATCGAAGAAATCAAACGCGTGACTCAGGTATTCTCTGAGTGGGAACCCAACAGCGAAATCAGTGCGGTTAACCAGGCGGCAGGCGAGAAAGCCGTTCCGGTGTCACCTGAAGTATTTCGTTTAATCAGCGAAGCTCTGCGCATATCAGAGCTTAGTAGCGGAAAGTTTGATATCACCTTTAAAAGCGCGGGCAAGCTCTGGGACTTTCGAAAAAAAACGATCCCTGAAGCGGCCGAATTAAAGCGCGCGGCCGCTTCCATTAATTATCAACACGTCGTCTTAGATGAAGAAAAACAGACTGTTTTTCTGACGAAGGCAGGAACCCAGATTGGCCTCGGAGGCATTGCTAAAGGCTATGCGATTGATCGCGCGGTGCAGGTTATCCGTAACGCCGGTTTCGAGGTGTTCTATATCAATGCGGGCGGTGATCTGTACGCCAGCTCGGGAGCCTCTATTAAAGACAATGCCAAGAACAGTGCCAAGCGCTGGAAAGTCGGCATACAACATCCAGACAACACAGATAGTCTGATCGCCGTACTGCCGGTCGCCAACGGCGCCGTCGCAACCTCCGGAGACTACGAGCGCTACTTTGAGAAAAACGGCATTCGCTACCATCACATTATCGACCCGGATACTGGCTATCCTGCCAATCAGAGCCGCAGTGTGACCGTGCTGACGTCCCGGGCGTATCTCGCTGATGCTCTGGCGACTGCCGTGTTTGTACTGGGCCCAGAAACGGGCGTTACACTGATAGAGAATATGCCTGAGGCCGAGGTGCTGATTATCGACAAGCGCGGGGAGATCGTCAGTACCCTGCCGCATATCTCTATGTAAAGTATGACGTCTCCTGCCATTTGCCCAGACCCCACCCATCTATTACTATTCGCGCAGATATCACCCATAAGGCTGATTTTATGAATACAGTTGTATACCCGGGCACCTTTGACCCTATCACCAACGGCCACACCGATCTGATTGAACGTGCAGCCCGCATGTTTGATCACATTATCGTCGCCGTTGCAGCAAGCCCAAAGAAGCGCCCGCTGCTGGATCTCGAAACGCGCGTAGACCTGGCTCAGAGCGTACTGGGCCACCTGCATAACGTTGAAGTTGTCGGGTTCAGCAACCTGCTTGCAGACTTCGTCAAAGAAAAGCGCGGCAACATCATTCTGCGCGGCTTGCGTGCAGTTTCGGACTTCGAATACGAATTCCAGCTCGCCAACATGAATCGCGTACTGGCACCGAACGTCGAAAGCTTGTTTCTGACACCTGCAGAGCAATATTCCTATGTGTCGTCGACGATCGTGCGCGAGGTGTCAGCTCTGGGAGGTGATATCAGTACGCTGGTTCATCCAACCGTCGCTAACACTCTGAAAAAATACCAGACTGAGGCATAATACGCCTCAGCAAGCGTATTTCCTGAGCCGTATTCCCTGATGGAGGTTAGTCATGGCCTTGATAATTACTGATGAGTGCATCAACTGTGATGTGTGTGAGCCAGAGTGTCCGAATGAAGCGATCACTCCGGGAGAAGAAATTTACGAAATCGATCCGGCAAAATGCACCGAGTGTGTAGGTCACTACGATGAGCCTCAGTGCCAGCTCGTATGCCCGGTCGACTGCATCCCACAGGATGACGACAACATGGAAACTCAGGAAGAGCTCGAAGCTAAGTACGAGCGCCTGACGGGCAAGAAAATCGCCTGATTCCGCCCGCGCCGGTTGCGCCCGGCGCTTGCGAGTAAGACACTAGAGCCTCCTGTCACCGGAGGCTTTTTTATGCGCCGCACCTGGCTTGCTGGAGTTTTCGCCACCAGCGCTCTCATTTTCACTGTTGCTACTGCTGTTACGGGCTGTGCTCAGAACGATACTCAGCCTGATTCATTCTCAGGCACAGTAGCCGTAGCAAGTGCTCACCCTTTGGCCACAGAGGCAGGCCTTGATATTCTGGCCGAAGGTGGCAATGCCTTTGATGCTGCCATCGCCGTTGCGGCCAGCCTGGGCGTTGTCGAACCCTATAGCGCTGGGATAGGTGGCGGGGGCTTCTGGCTGCTGTACGATGCTGATCAGAAGCAGTATCGCTTTATCGACGCCCGCGAGACAGCACCACAGTCTTTCCACCGGGATTACTACCTGGATGAAAACGGAGACGTCGACAGAGACAAGGCCGTAAATGGCGCGACCGCGGGTGGTATCCCCGGGCAGCCAGCAGCATTCGCTTATATTGCTGAGCACTATGGTAAGTTACCACTTACACGCTCCCTCGCCGATGCCATCACCCAGGCAAGCGAAGGCTTTCCTGTCGATCCGCATTATCAGAAGTTGATGAGCTACCGACTCGACGCGGTTCAACGCTACCCATCCAGTGCCTCAGTTTTTCTTGATGACGGCCGAATTCCAGAGGTCGGCTTTACGCTCAAGCAGCCGGATCTTGCAAATACCCTCAGTAGCATCGCTAACCTGGGTTTTGATGGCTTCTATCGCGGCCCACTGGCAGTGACTATGGTCGACGAGGTCAACAAGGCGGGCGGCGACTGGACTCTGAACGACCTCGCGGCTTACGAAGTGAAAGAACGTGAGCCAGTCAAAGTGACACTAGGCGGCACTCAGTTAATCAGTGCGCCACCGCCCTCTTCTGGCGGTATCGCGATTGCCCAGATGCTGAAAATGCTTGAGCCCTTTGACTGGCAAAGCATGAATGAAGCCGATCAGATACACCTGCTCACCGAAGTCATGCGCCGTGCATATCGCGATCGTGCTGAATTTCTCGGAGACCCGGATTTTGTTGATGTCCCAATGAAAAAACTCATCAGTGATGAGCGTAATAAAGAATGGACAGCCGGCATCGATATGAATCAGGCGACGCCGAGCACCGAATTAAATGGCCCTAAAAATATTCAGGAAGGTTTCCACACAACGCATTTATCTGTCGTTGATTCAGAAGGAAACCGTGTATCAGCCACCCTGAGTATTAACCTGCCGTTTGGTTCTGCCTACACGATTCCGGGTACCGGCGTACTACTTAATAACGAGATGGATGATTTTTCTGCCAAGCCGGGTGAGCCAAACGCTTATGGTCTGGTTGGCAATGAAGCAAATGCGATTGCTCCGGGTAAGCGCCCACTGTCATCCATGTCGCCTTCAATGCTGGAATCTGAAGACAGCATTGCCGTATTGGGAACACCGGGTGGCAGCCGTATTATCAGCATGGTCTTCCTCGGTGCGCTGGAATACCTGCAAGGGAAACCCGTCGAAGACTGGGTCGCACGTCCGCGCATTCATCACCAGTACCTGCCCGATGTTATACAGCACGAACCGGGCGTGATCTCTGAAGAAGCCATGACCGAGTTGCAGAAGCGCGGTCATTCTTTCCAGGATGTCGGCCGTGAATACGGCAATATGCAGGCCATCCTGATCGATAAGAAAAGCGGCGAAGTTACCGCCGCTTCAGACCCACGCGGCATTGGCAGCGCGAGAGTCATCACTCAGTAAGTTGCTCTGCTGTCAGGCTGATAGTCAGGCCGGTTGATAAACTCGCTTCAACCGGCCCTGACCGTCTTCACAGGCATAACTGATGCCGCATTCAACGGCTTTGCTGCGCTCAGTCACTGTCGGCACGTAATACCAGTCTGACTGAACTTTAGTGCGATCCACAGTTAGCAGAATAAAACCGTGGGTCTGCACTTCCGCGTATTTAATATGCGGGCTACCGGCCATGATGGTGTTCTCTGCGCTGTTGGCAATCACCTTCGGAAACCCCGGAGAGGTCACCGAGGGCGTGACAAATTCGACGGCCAGAGATCCCTCTCCGGTATAGCGGTTATAGTTGCTCCAGCTGTAGGGGTCATCAGAAATGTCTGCCGCAAAGGAGGCATGCAGGTCGCCTGTCAGCACCACCATATTTTTTACATTCTGGCTGCGCACAACCTCAAGCAGGCGGTTTCGCGTTGCTGCGTAGCCGTCCCAGCTATCGAGCCAGAATGACGCCGCCGCACCGCTACCAAGAAGATTTTCCAGATTCAGATAATATCGTTGAGCCATCATGACCTGCTGCCCGAGTATCTTCCATTGTGCTGAACTGCTGACCAGTTGATCGTGCAGCCAGGCTTCCTGCTCAAAGCCGAGCAGCGAGCGATTTTCATCCATTGCCACCTGCTGCTTACCTGAACCAGAAGGCTGCTCATCACGCCCTTCGACGCGGGTATCCAGCATCAACAGATCAAGCAGGTCACCGTACTGAATCCGACGATAAATACTGCCCGAGCGATTTTCTCTGACCGGCATCCATTCAAAATACGCCTGTTTTGCGGCCGCTTTACGAGCAGACCAATCGCCCTCTATGTCATCGTGATTGGAAGCGCCATCACGCCAGGCGTTATCGGTAAACTCGTGATCATCCCAGACGCAGATAAAGGGGTGTTGCTGGTGAACTGCAGCAAGATCCGGGTCCAGTTTATAGAGCGCATGGCGACGACGATAATCAGACAATGAAACGGTCTCGTGAGCAGGCGCCAGTGCACGCTCACTCCGCAGACTGTCTTCGCCGTATTCGTCCTGACCATACTCGTAGATATAGTCTCCAAGGTGAATGACTGCATTCAGATCGCTGCGCTCAGCCAACACCCGATAGACATTAAAATAGCCATGTGGATAACTGGAGCAGGATACCACCGCAAAGCGCGCAGCGTCCGGGCTCCCGGCATCAGCAGTACGTGTACGACCAACCGGAGATGTCTCCCCCATGGCCAGAAAGCGGTAAAAATAAGAGGTACCTGAACTTAACCCGGTCACGTCCACTTTCACGGTATAGTCACGATATGCCCCTGTGCGCTCCACACCACTGGCAATAATGTCAGAAAAGCCATCATCGGTGGCCAACTGCCAGATCACATCAACATCCATCGGGCTGACAGGAGAAAAGTGAGACCAGAGCAGTACAGAGTCAGTCGTAGGGTCACCACTGGCAACACCGTAGTTAAAGAACCCCGCAGCCGGTAGCTCCGGCTCCGCAGGAATCTGGCTCATTGCCAGCGCCCCCGGTGCCACACTGACTCCAGCAAGACTCGCGGTACCTGTACGCAGAAATGAACGACGCGTGACGGACATAATGACTACTCCTCGAAAATCAGCCGGGTATACTGAAGTGCGAAGATGTCAGTAACATGAAGCCCAATAGCCAGCCCCGATAAGAGCCGTCAATGGAATCTCAGAGCATTACGTTTATTCTCAAAAAACTGGTCGGTATGACACTGATGCCAGTGCCGCTAAGTCTGCTGCTTATTTTACTGGGGCTATGGTGGTTTTCGCGTGCACCGGTTAAATCCCGGCTGGCATTTTTCAGCGCATTTCTACTACTCGCAGTCAGTGCATTTAATCCGGTGGCTGACCGGTTAATTGCACCCCATGAAAGTTATTATCCGGTGTTTGATATCGAGCAGCCTGTTGATGCTGTGGTGGTTCTCGGGAGTGCCAGTCAGAGTGCCCCTCCGGACAGCCCGGCTTTTATGAGTCTCGGCAGCTCAGCCATGTACCGCTTATCGGAAGGCTTACGGATTCTGCGCGCTAACCCTGACGCAATTCTTATCGTTACCGGCTACGCTGGCTTCAGCGCAGCCCAGCCTCATGCAGAAATTCTGCAACAGGCCGCCATTGATCGCGGGGTAGACCCGCTACGTATTTTTGCTTTCCCGACCGCACGTGACACTGAAAATGAAGCCTCGCTGACAGAGCCATTATTGAGAGATAAGCGCTTCGCCCTGGTGACCGAAGCAGCACACCTTAAACGTGCAACCGTATTTTTTGAGCGGGAAGGCCTGAACCCATTACCGGCACCCGCCATGTTCGTCGGCGCCCACCACAGCGACTGGAGACTGGATTCATCAGGTCTCTATAAGACTGAACGGGCTTTTTATGAAACGATGGGCAGGGCATGGCAGTGGTTAAAGTCTTTTCTTTAATGTACATGCAATAACGTGTTTGGCCTCACCAGAAAGAAAGCAGGAACTTTAACGCCCGGTCCCCTCTCCCAATATGTGTCACTATTTATTGGGAGTCAGTATGAGCATCATCAAAAAAGGTTCAGCGATTTATCATTCACTCGGTAAAAAAGCGAAAGCCAGCGTGTCGACCGAGTCCGGTGCACTGAAAGATCAGCCTTACGGTTTTAATACCCGGTTCGAAGATAAGCCCGGCACCAACCCTGAAGAATTAATCGCCGCGGCTCACGCCAGTTGCTTCACAATGGCGCTGTCGTTTGCTCTTGAGGCTGAAGGTTACTCCAGCGGTCAGCTGAAAACCGAAGCCGATGTTTCACTCGATAAAGACGGCGACGGTTTCACCGTGACTAAGTCCGCCCTGAGCCTGGCAGCACAGGTGGATGACATTGACGGTGACGAGTTCGAGCGTATCGCCCAGACAGCGAAGGCGAACTGTCCGATTTCTAAATTACTGGATACCGAAATCACGCTCGAATACACCCTGAATCAATAATTCAGGTGTCAGTGAGATAGCGGCCGGCTTTCTTAGCCTGCCGCTTCTGCCGTCAGCTCTGCCAGAGTGTGGCGGTAAGTCTCTTGAATCAACCAGGCGTCGTTACTGGCACGGTGGCGTGGAATGTTAGCTTCCCGCGCTAATCTGGCCTTGGTCTCATCCCACAGCAGAATTTGAGGTTCGGTCATAATGACTTCGATCGGGCTGAGCTGAAACTGCATATCGACACCGGCGGCTTCAAACAAACGGATCAACCAGGGCTTATCAACCACCCAACCATCGCTGTACACCGTCTTCCCGCTCAACATCGCATTAAGCTCAGTCACAACCTGATGAATATGGCTGCCATGACGCGCCAGCATCTCACGGGAGATATTGTGAACCCCCTGAGCAGACGCATCCCAGTGCGTCCAGTGTTCCGCCGGAACAATCAGGGAGCAGAAGCGGGAGCCATCCCCCAGCGCCAGGCCAACTTCAATGGGGTAACTGTCTGGGCCAAAGCCAGACGCTTCAATATCCATGATGAATGGGGTCGAGATCCTTGGCATTCGTTGCCTCCCGCAGCATGCTTGTTGTTTTTGTAAAAGCGATGTCGCCTGTTATCTGCACTGACTCAAAACGTAGCTTAGTGACTAGCACAGTAAAAACCAGTACAGTAAAAAGTAGTACAAGCAGATACGTATCGCGCGCTTTTTTGGATTAACGCTGACATTTTGGGCAGTAGACGGTTGCCCGCTGCCCCTGGCGGATCTCTTTCAGTGTGGTGGCGCAGTTTTTACACTCTTCTCCACCTCGCCCGTAAACATAGAGCTGCTGGGCGAAATAGCCGGGCTTGCCATCCCCGCCAACGAAGTCCCGAAGCGTTGTCCCACCTTGTTCAATGGCAGCCCCTAATACCTGACGTATTGTCTGCGTCAGCCTCTGGTAACGGGCCTTACTGATCTTCCCTGCCGGGGTCTGCGGGCGAATACCCGCCAGAAACAAGCTCTCATTCGCGTAAATATTGCCGACACCGACGACAACGCGCCCATCCATAATGAACGTTTTTACAGCCTGCGACTTACCACGGCTCTTCTGAAACAGGTGAGAATCATCAAAGTCATCCGACAGAGGCTCAGGGCCGAGATGACTCAGATGCTCAGAGGTCTCTCCCGGTGCGACCCAGAGCAGCGCGCCGAAGCGCCTCGGGTCGTGATAGCGCAGTACCCGGCCATTGCTCAGATGCCAGTCGATGTGATCGTGCTTCATAGCCGGCGCCGAAGGATCAACTAAGCGCAGAGAACCGGACATGCCAAGATGCCAAATAGCCGTGCCCACGGCAGTTTTCACCAGAATATACTTCGACCGACGGGTCAGGCTGTCCACCGTCTGTCCGACCAGCTTCTGTACCTCATCCTCAACGGGCCAACGCAACCTGGGCTGGCGCACATCAATGCGGGTAATGGTCTGCCCCTTCAGGTACGGACTGATGCCGCGCAGGGTAGTTTCAACTTCCGGTAGTTCTGGCATACAACAACAATGACATGAGTGGATTACGTAGATGAATGCCTAGTCTACCGCATACCGGCGAATAAATAGCAGGCATAAAAAAACCCGGCCGGAGCCGGGTTCTTTCAGAAGTCAGATCAATTACTTGATCTTAGCTTCTTTGTACGCAACGTGCTTACGAACTACAGGATCAAATTTCTTGATCTCGAATTTCTCAGGCATGGTGCGCTTGTTTTTGTCAGTAGTATAGAAGTGACCGGTACCGGCACTTGATACAAGACGGATCTTATCGCGTGGCATAACAGGTCTCCTTAGACTTTTTCGCCGCGTGCACGCAGCTCTGCCAGTACTACATCGATACCTTTCTTATCGATGATACGCATACCCTTAGTAGAGATACGCAGACGTACGAAACGGTTTTCGCTTTCAACCCAGAAGCGGTGGCTCTGCAGGTTCGGCAGAAAACGACGCTTGGTTTTGATCTGTGAGTGGGAAACGTTGTTCCCGGAAACAGGACCTTTTCCTGTAACTTGGCAAACCTTAGACATGGTTCCTCGCCCCGATTTTGTGTGTATCGAACAATTTGAATTCGTTACCAACCGTGGGCGTTAGCTCATCACTTTATGATGACCGTAGACGGCCCTGGCTGAAAAGAGTTGCGCTTTATACCAAAACGCAGACACCCCCGCAAGCAAAAGTGTATTTTTTACACAACAGGTTAAGATACATAATCCAGCCTCACCCCCCGCTAGAGCCAGCCGCGCTGGGCGAAAGAGACCGTATGACCATCACCAACCACCAGATGATCCAGAACCCGGATATCCATCAGGCCCAGAGCTTGCTGAAGTCGCTCTGTGATTGACCGGTCCGCCCCACTCGGCTCAGCCACGCCGGATGGATGGTTGTGCGCCAGTATCACCGCCGCCGCACCTTCTGCCAGTGCCTGCTTCACAACTTCTCTTGGATAGACTGCTGCCGCATCAATCGTTCCGCGGAATAACTCACGGTAGCGAATGACGCGGTTCTGATTATCCAGAAAGAGACAGGCGAAGACTTCGTAGTCACGATCCCTGAGCTGCGCCTGCAGATAACGTTCGGTGTCCTGAGGGCTGCTCAGCGCGTCACCGCGTTGCATTCCCTGCGCCAGATGCCGCCGCGCCATTTCCAGCACCGCCTGCAACTGGGCAAACTTCGCCGCCCCCAGCCCCAACGGCTGACAGAAGTCTGTCTGACTGGCCGTTAGTAAGGGTCGCAGACCACCAAAGTCGCTCAACAGGTCGCGCGCAAGATCCACCGCACTCTTTCCCTTTACGCCCGTACGCAGGAAGATCGCCAGCAGCTCGGCATCTGACAATGCAGCAGGGCCGCACTCAAGTAATTTTTCGCGTGGACGCTCGCTCGCCGGCCAGTCCGTAATCGCCATCCCTACCTCCTTGTAGGTGTGATTGGAGTAAGGCTGTACGATATACTGAATTTTTTCTCAGGTCAGGCTGTTTCTACCATGCAAATGCAACAACTCTGCAATCGTCGAATCCTGCTGGGTATCAGTGGTGGCATCGCCGCCTACAAAAGTGCAGAACTGGTAAGGGAACTGAAAAAAGCCGGAGCCGATGTCCGGGTCATCATGACCGACGGCGCGCGCGAATTTATCACGCCGCTCACCATGCAGGCGTTGTCAGGTAATCCGGTTCATTATGCTCTGCTGGACCCTGAAGCAGAGGCCGGTATGGGGCACATCGAACTGGCCAAGTGGGCTGACCTGCTGTTGATCGCTCCGGCCAGTGCCAACCTGATTGCGCGGCTGGCACAAGGTATGGGCAATGATCTTCTGACGACCGTGTGCCTTGCGACAGACGCACCGCTCTGCATTGCTCCGGCGATGAACCAGGCGATGTGGCGCGACCCGGTGACTCAAGCCAATATGAAGCGCCTGCAGGATGCCCACAAAGATAACCTGACCGTGATCGGCCCCGATGCGGGCGAACAGGCCTGTGGCGACGTCGGCCCCGGCCGCATGATGGAACCGGCGCTGATCGCAGAAGCTGTTGCCAATAAATTCGAATCGGGTGCGCTGGCCGGTGTCAGCGTGGTAATCACCGCCGGTCCGACCCGGGAAGCGATCGACCCCGTCCGCTACATCACGAATCACAGCTCAGGCAAAATGGGGTATGCCCTCGCAGAAGCCGCGCGTGATGCCGGTGCCCGGGTCACTCTGATCAGTGGACCCGTGACATTGGATACGCCTGACAGAATCAAGGTCGTGCGGGTAAACAGCGCTCTGGATATGCTGCAGGCTGCCGAGTCTGAACTTGAGCACTGCGAGATTTTCATCGCTTCTGCGGCCGTGGCAGATTACCGCCCCGCCGAGGTTGCCGACCAGAAAGTAAAAAAGTCCGCTGACGAGATGTCGATTCAGCTGGTTAAGAATCCGGATATCGTCGCTACGGTTGCAGCGCATACGCCACACCCTTTCACCGTGGGCTTTGCTGCAGAAACGCAGGACGTCGAACACTACGCACGGGGTAAGCTGGCACGCAAAAACCTCGATATGATTGTTGCCAATGATGTGTCACGAAGCGACATTGGTTTTAATAGCGATAACAATGCGGTAAACGTCTATTGGCCGGAGGGGCAATGCCAGTTCGATGTCATGAACAAACAGATCCTCGCCCGCGAATTGATAGGACTCGTCGCCGATCACTTCCGACCAGATTCATCGCAATAACGAATGTAAAAACTGACTGCTGAACAAATAACTGCCGAAGGAAACATAATGCAAAAGCTGCAGGTAAAAATTCTCGACCCACGAATTGGTAACGATATTCCACTGCCAGAGTACGCCACGGGTGGCTCTGCTGGTCTCGACCTGCGCGCCTGCATGGACGAAGCGATCACCCTCAATCCGGGTGATACCGTTCTGATTAAAACCGGACTGTCGGTCTACATCGAAGACCCAGCCCTGGCGGGCATCATTCTACCGCGCTCGGGGCTCGGACATAAACACGGCATTGTTCTGGGCAACCTCGTTGGTCTGATTGATTCTGACTACCAGGGTGAACTGATGGTCAGTTGCTGGAACCGCGGTAAAGAGCCCTTCACTGTCGAAGTCGGGGAGCGCATTGCCCAGTTCGTTCTCGTTCCTGTGGTACAGGCGGCCTTCGAAGTTGTGGAAGAGTTTCAGGAAACAGAACGTGGCAGCGGCGGCTTCGGACACTCCGGACGCGGTTAAACCTGCTATAAAGCAGGGGGAAGAATAATAAATTACCACGCAGCCTGAGTGGCTCAGGGAGAGCAATATGCCAGCGCCTCGCAAGAAGGCTCTTACCATCGTGACGTACAGCCGGATTGCGATCTGGCTGGCACTGCTGTTTATCGCCAGCGGCTATGCGTTGCAAAGCGTACAGATAAACCTGCTGACACAGTCCGATGTCGACTCCGCTTTTTCTGAGGCCGTCGCCTCTCAGGCAGCACTTGCGTTGAAAACACGCCTGACAGACACCAAGCGGCTGCAGCTTGCTGCAAGCAGTCACGAGGCGACACTCGATTCATTGCAGACAGGTAACCGCACATGGCTGAGCGACCTGAAAAGCCTACTGCCCGGTACTGAAGACATCCGCCTGTTAACTCCTTCCCAGTCGCAGAACCTGCAGACCGAATTCAGCTTCGCCGTACAGGATCTGGTGAACCGCACGCTGCGTGGCGACGATATGAAACTGGAAGCGGTTAACATCAATGGGGAGCAAAGCTTTTTCTGGGCCAGCCCGGTACCCGCTACCGGTACACCGCAGGGTGTTCTGCTTGTACGTTACGGGCGCGACTGGCTGAACGCATTCCGCTCGTCGGTATCCGGCGACCTTGGCCAGATTCAGGTAATGCAGAAACTGACCCCACAAGAAAACTCGGGCATTGAAGTGTTCAGCGCCGGGGCCACGCCCGTCAAAAGTGCGAGGCCAGTCACCCGTCCGATCAATGACTACTGGTTTCTGACTTATACACCTTCTGATCACCGCCCGGTCGTGTCACTCCTTGATTTATCCTTCCCGTGGATTCTTTCACTGGTGGCGACACTGAGCGCGTTATTTATTCTGCTGTTTATCCAGAAACGTATTCTGCAGAAAAACCATCGTCATTTTCAGCAGTTCCTTGAGCGTTTTTTCAAAGAAGAAATTCGAGAAAATCCAGGCTTCAGCCTGCAATTATTTAACGATCTTGCCGATGATGTCCGCCTTGCCAGTGAACAGGTATTTGATCGTCTTAGCAGTGCTGAAACCAGCCTGAAAACCGCCAGCGTCAAAGCCACACCGAAAGCCCGTACCCGTGACGATCTGCCCGAAATTGATGAAGAGCCGGAGCGCCCCGAAGTTCGCGAACCACCCGCGACCTATGACGGTAAACCCCTTGATTTTCCGTCGCAGGAAAACAGCTTCCCCGATCACATTTTCCGCGCTTACGATATTCGCGGCATTGTCGAAAAAGAGCTCGATGACGACATCGTGCGCAACATTGGTAAAGCACTCGGTAGTGAAGTCCGCCAGCGTGGTTTCGAGCGTATAAATCTTGCCTGGGATGGCCGCCTCTCCAGCAAGCATCTGGCTAAAGTCCTTCAGGACGGCCTGTTAAGTGCCGGTTGCAGCGTAAACCGCCTCGGCATGTTGCCTACCGGCGCGCTCTATTTCGCATGCTTTGAATCTGACACGCCTTGCGGCGTGATGGTCACCGGCAGCCATAATCCAGCCGAGTACAACGGCTTTAAGGCTGTGATTGATCAACAACCGCTGTCCGAGCAGGAAATACAGAAACTGGCCCAACGGATTCGCGACGAAGACTACAGTCAGGGCTACGCCGGTGCTCGGGAAGACGCCATAAAAGATAAGTATATTGAACGCATTACCGACGACGTTCAGGTCGCTCGCGAAATTAAGATTGTTATTGATGCCGGTAACGGTGTCAGCGGTCCACTGGCGGCCGAACTCTTCCGTGAGCTGGGCGCAGACGTCACCGAACTTTACTGTGACGTTGATGGGCATTTCCCGAACCATCACCCTGATCCGGGCGAGCCAGAAAACCTCGAAGATCTTAAAAATGCCGTGCTGCTTCATGGCGCCGACCTTGGTTTTGCCTTCGATGGCGACGGTGATCGGGTCCTGATGATTGATAACGAAGGTAATATCATCTGGCCAGATCGCATGATGATGTTACTACTCGAAGATATTCTGCCCCGTCGCCCGGGTACGGATGTTCTCTTTGATGTGAAGTCTTCCCGCCACCTCGCACCATTAATTAATCGCCTCGGTGGCCGCCCGACCATGTGGAAAACCGGCCACTCCTTGATGAAGCGTAAGCTCAAAGAAGTGAATGCGGTCATCGGTGGTGAATTCAGCGGTCACTTTTATATCGCCGAGCGCTGGTACGGATTCGATGATGGGCTCTACACCGGCGCCCGTATGCTGGAGATTCTGTCCACCCGCAATGACTCTGTCGCCAATGTCTGCAACGCACTCCCTGAAGATGTCAGCACTCCAGAGCTGACCATCACGACGACAGAAGCGGATAAATTCTCAATCATCGAAGCACTGAGCTCCGATGCCGAACTGACCGCCGAAGGGCGGGTCTTTACGGTGGACGGCTTACGTATTGAATTCAGTGACGGCTGGGGGTTGGTGCGTGCGTCGAATACAACACCACGACTGACGCTCCGTTTTGCCGGTGAGTCTGAAGAAACCGTGGCTCGTATTCAGGCACTTCTGAAGCAGGCACTTACCCGTCACGCCCCGGAAATACAGACCCCGTTCTGAACAATCATAGCAACCGGGAAGTGAATAGAGGTATAATCGCGCCTCGAAAATAACCCGGTTTGCCGATTAACAGGAGCCAGCCAATGCCTCTGACGCGAGACAGCGCCATGAATACCGCCAACGTTCTGAGCGAAGCTCTGCCGTATCTGCAGCGCTTTGTTGGCAAAACTATTGTCGTTAAATACGGCGGTAACGCCATGATCGACGAAGAGCTGAAGAACAGCTTCGCCCGCGACATGGTGATGCTGAAGCTGGTCGGTATTAACCCGATTGTTGTGCACGGTGGCGGCCCTCAGATTGGCGACCTGCTCGAAAAGCTCAACATTGAAAGCCGCTTCGTTAATGGCATGCGCGTGACCACCAGCGAAACCATGGACGTAGTTGAGATGGTTCTTGGCGGCCTGGTGAATAAAGATATTGTTAATCTGATTAACCAGAACGGCGGAAATGCCATCGGCCTGACCGGTAAAGACGGCCAGCTGTTGCATGCCCGTAAGCTCCACGTTACGCACAAATCGCCAGAGCTGGAGAAGCCAGAAATTATCGACATCGGTCATGTTGGTGAGGTTTCGCACATCAATACCTCGCTGCTGAATATGCTGACCAACAGTGATTTTATTCCTGTGATCGCGCCTATCGGTGTGGATGAAGAAGGTCACTCATACAACATCAATGCCGACCTGGTGGCTGGCAAAGTGGCAGAGGTACTGCAGGCCGAAAAACTGATCCTGCTGACCAATATCGCCGGTCTGATGGATAAAGAAGGTAAGATCCTGACGGGTCTGACCACGCAGCAGGTCGACTCTCTGATTGAAGATGGCACGATTTACGGTGGCATGCTGCCGAAGATTCAGTGTGCACTGGATGCCGTACATGGCGGCGTGAACAGCGCTCACATCATCGACGGTCGTGTTGCTCACTCGACGCTGCTTGAGCTCTTCACCGATGAAGGTGTAGGTACTCTGATCACCAACCGACGCCGCTAAGGAATACGGATGACAGACGCAACGGAAAAGATGTCTCGCCGCGACCAGATTCTTCAGGCTCTGGCGCACATGCTGGAGTCCAATCCTGGCGGGCGGATCACAACCGCAAGCCTTGCGAAAGAAGTTGGCGTCTCGGAAGCGGCGCTCTATCGCCACTTTCCGTCGAAGGCGAAAATGTTTGAAGGCCTGATCACCTTCATCGAGGATACGCTGTTTTCGCGCATCAATATGATCCTCAAGGACATCGATGGTGCACAACAACGTTGTGAAAAAACATTAGGCCTGCTGCTGACATTCGCCGAAAAGAATCCTGGCATGTGCCGTCTACTCTCAGGGGATGCGCTTGCGGGTGAAACTGAACGTCTGCGTCAGCGGATTGATCAGGTCTTTGACCGCTTCGAACTTCAGTTCAAGCAGATCCTGCGGGAAGCAGAAGTGAGGGAAGGTCTGGTACCGCAGCAGTCGCCGACAGCATTGGCGAATCTTCTGACGGCTGTAATTGAAGGCCGTATACGTCAGTATGTGCGTACAGAGTTCTCGGTTCGTCCAACAGAGCACTGGCCTGCTCAATGGGCCTCTCTGAGCCAGATACTGTTGCAGGAAAAAGACCTGCAGATGCCTTAAATCAGTAAGGCACTAACTGGCTCTCACGGATTGAGAGCCGGTAAGCGACTGTTGTCGACGTCTTCAGGTAACGTACCCTCAGGGTATACAGACAACACTCTTAACCGCTGACGAATCACTCCATAATCGTGGTTCAGCGTTTCTAATTTTTCTTCCAGCTCCCGAATGGCAACCTCAGCGCCCTGAATGGCGCTTTGATAGTGGCGAATCTCGTCCACCAGCGACTCAGGCACCGCAGCTCCCCGTCGTTCTGTATTCGCAGCAGCCTGCTGCGCCTGTTCCAACTTCTCGGTAAGGTCGGTGATGCGGCGGGCCTGCAGGTCTTTTTGAGTAATGACTTCGTCCGACTTTCTCTGCAATGCCCGGTCAACATCGGCAACCGTCGAGTAGATACGCATCAGGTCTTTATCTTTTTGCTTACGCTGCTCGATACGGACATTCCGGGCTTCCTGCTCGGCTTTCAGGCGATCCCGTTCAGCAATCTCTTCTGGTGTAAGCTCACGCGGAACGCGCTTGACCAGCATCCCTCGGGAGTTCAGAACATCGTAGCCCAGAGGTGCCAGATCTGCCGGCACCGAGTCTTTAATCACGACCTGCCCATCAACATTGAACCGATAAACATTGCCTGCCGCCAGGGATGCGCATGCTAATGCGCTTAACGTAGCACCAACCAACAGCCGCCTGAACATAGATCTCCCGGATTACTTAACGCCGTATTGATCCCGATATGCAGCAATCGCATCTGCGTATTGCGCCAGCTCAGGATTTCCAGAGACATAATCTAGCACCTGATTCAGGCCTACGATACTGGCAACAGTGATACCGAAGTCACGTTCTACCTCTTGAATGGCAGATAATTCGCCCTGACCGCGCTCCTGACGGTCAAGAGCAATCAACGCCGCGGCTGGCGTCGCACCGTCAGCTGCGTTGATCATTGTCATCACTTCACGGATCGCCGTGCCAGCGGTGATAACGTCGTCTACAATCAGAACACGGCCTTCAAGCGGAGCACCCACCAGATTTCCACCCTCACCATGCGTCTTAGCCTCTTTGCGGTTAAAGACGTACGGAAGGTCTTTCTGGTATTGATCTGCAAGCGCGATGGATAAAGCAGCAGACAAAGGGATACCCTTGTATGCAGGGCCAAAGACAACGTCGTACTCAATACCGGAGTCTTCTAACGCTGCCGCATAAAAACGACCCAGGCGAGCAAGAGCAGAACCCGTGTTAAACAAACCGGCATTAAAGAAGTAAGGACTGATGCGTCCGGATTTAAGAGTGAACTCACCAAAACGTAGTACACCCTGCTGGATAGCAAATTCGATAAACTCTTTCTGATAGGTTTGCATAAGGAATCCTGAATTGTCGTCGTGGGCCAGCAATGAAAATTAAGAAGAACAGGCGATCCAACCGGGTTATCTCCTGTTTTCGCAAGACCCGTAGCCATATTGGTGCCACAGAAGAGTGCAGCGGCCTAATTGGATGCGGTATGATACACCCATCGATAACCGGGAACCATGTATGAGGATAATCACACTTCACGTTGACGGACTGGAACAGGCAGTTAAAAACGGCCTGTATCAGTGGCTGAGCAGTGCCGATGTTGACGTCGTTGCCATACAGAACCTCAAGGCAAAAGAGTATCAGCTGTCTGATGACGTGCTCTACCCGGAAGGATTCAACGCGTACTTTTTCGATGCAGCTGAAGACAACTACAGTGGTGTCGCAATTCTTACCCGAGATGTTCCTAAGGCCATTATGACAGGGTTAGCCCACGCCGAGTGGGATATGCAGGGCCGTTTCATTCAGGCTGACTTCGATCACGTCAGTGTGGCCTCGGTTCTGTTCCCAACGATTGATGAGCACAACTCGCTCGAAGATAAGCTTGAATTCCAGCAGGTGTTTCTTGAGCACTTGCAGAAGACCCGGCGCAAGCGCCGCGAGTTTATTTTCTGTGGCAATTTCGAAGCGGCTCATAAAACCGTCGACATTCAGGACTGGAAGAACGCCCAGGATACGCCCGGATTTATGCCCGAAGAGCGTGCGTGGTTTGATCAGATGTTCGGTCCGGTAGAATTCACAGATGCCTTCCGTGAAGCGAATTTCGGTGAAAACCAGTTTACCTGGTGGCCGGATGAAGAAAGTCAGCGCCGCGACCAGAACGGTTGGCGCATCGACTATCAGATCTGTACGCCTGGAGTGCGCCAGTATGTCGTCGAAGCACGGATCGAAAAAGCACCGCAATTCGGCAAGCATGCTGCCGTGATGATCGAATACGAGTTTGATGAAGAGATCTGAGCCCTGTGAGTCTCAGGCGCAGATTGATAGTTTGAACGATAGTGAAAAGGCCAGCAGGTACGCTGGCCTTTTTCATATCAGGACGCCAGCGCCGCCTTCTGTAACTCTGAGAGCTCACCAATCGCTTTCTGTGCATGGGCCAGCATGGCATTCAGCTCTTCAGCAGAGAAAGCTTCGCCTTCCGCAGTGCCCTGAATCTCTACGTAACCACCTTTCTCAGTCATGATTACGTTCAGGTCAGTTTCAGCCGTCGAGTCTTCGGCGTAATCCAGATCCAGTACCGCTTCACCGTTGTAGATACCAACCGATACGGCCGCGATCATCTGCTTCAGTGGCTCACCTTTCACTTTGCCGTTTTCTTTCAGCCAGTTAATGGCATCGGCAAGAGCCACACAGGCACCCGTGATCGATGCGGTACGGGTGCCACCGTCGGCCTGAATTACATCACAGTCGATGGTGATGGTGTTTTCGCCCAGAGCTTCAAGGTCGACTGCTGCGCGCAGGCTACGGCCAATCAGGCGGGAAATCTCAACAGTACGCCCCTGCTGCTTACCTTTGGCGGCTTCACGGATCATGCGCGAACCGGTAGAGCGTGGCAGCATACCGTATTCAGCGGTGACCCAACCCTGGCCCTGACCACGCAGGAAAGGTGGCACTTTGGTTTCCGCACTGGCAGTACAGATGACTTTGGTGTCGCCAAACTCCACCAGCACGGAGCCCTCGGCATGCTTAGTGTAGTTCCGGGTGATGCGTACTTCTCTCAACTGATCCAGTGCGCGGCCACTTGGTCTCATAATATGTCCTCTGTATTTATGGCTTCTGTTACTGCGCGCAGTATACAGAGAATCCATTCGGTTATTCAGTGTTGCGAAATTGAAAAAACGTTTTTCCTTAGGTGCCAGCTGACTACAAAACACATCTGAAACACCTCAGCAGAGTAACGCTACGTTTTATTTTGTATCTCTATGTATTCGTGTATCGAAATGTAACTGTGGTTATGGCAGCGAATTCAGCCACTAATAATAAATCTCTCAATTTTCGCGTAACAATCTCTCACCTTTGATAACACAAACAAACATATCGCCATATCTGAGTTTTCTATGCCATCGACAGCACGCAACTTATGATCAATTTGAGTTCTGACTATGGATATACAAAAAACAGCACTTATTTTCGCCATCGCTCTGGTGCCTTCTATGGCATTGGCAGATGACCACGAACATGAATGGCCAGAGAGCTACACCAGCCTGGGCCTCGAGTACAACTACACCCTCATCGCTGAGGGTCGTACTGAAGATACCGACGATAACATCACGGATTTCCACGGCTACGGAATCAACCTCGCTCACCAGTACAACCCTCTACTGAGCCTGTATGTCCAGGCAGCTATGGCAGAGAGCGAAACCACGGAGTCAGAAGCTGACATAGATGTGGAATCATACTCTGTCGGCCTCAGGATTCATCCGTCTGCGTTTCATTATGGTGATTGGCGGGCATTCGCTGGCGGTGGCTATAAGTACAGTAATTACGACATCGCATCGAACACCTTGATTGGCAGCGACGAAGTCAGCGAAAACGCTCTGTTCGCTGAAGCTGGCTTGCAGAAACTGATATTCAATCAACGCTTTATTGCGGAGGCAGGCATACGTGCAATCGGTGAAGTTCAGGATACGTATCTCGACTTCCAGCCATTTGTCGGTGTATCCGTCCTTTTCGGTCGCAGCTACCCCAAATCGATGGAGCCAGTGGTTCTCGATAGTGACAATGATGGCGTAGTAGACGGTGATGACCAATGCCCGAATACTCCGGCAGGAGCTGTCGTTGATGCGACTGGATGTGAAGAAAAAGACTCTGATATGGATGGCGTCCTCGACAAAGATGATGCCTGCCCAGATACACCGCAAGGAGCAAAAGTAGACGTTCAGGGCTGTGCAGAGAAACTGACTGTAGAAGTGCGGGAAAATCTTTATATCGCCTTCCCTAGCAACAGCTCTGCTGTACCACAGGAGTCAATTAAAGAACTCGAGAATATTGCCCGCCTGATGAAAGAATATCCTTCATCAGAAATCCAGGTATTCGGTCATACGGATAGCCGCGGTTCGGCAAGCTACAACATGAAACTTTCAGACGCCCGCGCCAGTGCTGTCGGAAAAGTACTGTCAGCGGAATACGACATCTCGTTAACCCGAATTAACTCTCAGGGTATGGGCGAAACTGCACCCGTCGCCACTAACGACACGCCCGAAGGGCGCGCTAAGAACCGCCGAGTGGAACTGGTTCTGCGCCAGCCTGAATAAAACCGGAGATATTTATGAAAAAGCCTGACTTTAAAACCTCATTAACCTTGCTGGCTGCGGTCGTACTGACCGCCTGTGGCGGCAATGGCTCAGATTCAGAAGGCCGACTGGGAAGTAACGACTCCGCCATTACCGATCCGGTGGGTTCAGACCAGACCGACGGAGCCGTAGGCAACGGTGATGACAACGGCGCACCTGGAACCGTCGACCCTGTGTGCTCAGGGGAGAGCCAGTTCGAGGTTACAGAATTCATTCCGGCCAATGCTGCTGAAAATGTTTCTATAGCAACGAGTGTCCGGGTGACCTTTAACACGGATCTGGATGAAGACTCTGTTGATGCAACATCTGCTTTCCTCTCTGGTGGTAGTGCAGGCTCAATTGATGCCAGCCTGTCTGTGAACGGCAATGCGCTGCTCGTCAATCCTGTCAGCGGCCTGGAAGAGGATACTCTTTACACTGTTAATATCGGCGCGGGTATCTCGGCTGCCTGCAGCGAAAATATCGCGCTAGGGACAGATGCATCCTCTGACTTCACTACCGGTGGGCAGGAAGATGAGGATACAACGGCCCCTGAAATATTGGTTTCCACACCAGATTTAATGGGATTATTACCTGTCGATATTACTCTGGTTATTGACTTCTCAGAGCCGCTCGACAGTAGCACCGTAAACTTCGACAGC
Source organism: Thalassolituus sp. UBA2590 (assembly GCF_002339775.1). Lineage (NCBI taxonomy): Bacteria > Pseudomonadati > Pseudomonadota > Gammaproteobacteria > Oceanospirillales > Oceanospirillaceae > Thalassolituus > Thalassolituus sp. UBA2590. Next base: position 3,156 of record NZ_DDKU01000069.1, on the reverse strand, counting down.
ATTTATGTTATCCCTGTCGACAGTGAAGGTTCGCCAATTCCAGGTAGCGGCAAAATTGAAGGTGATTTCTCATTCGATGGGAGCCGGGTGCTATTTACCCCGAGTGAACCGCTGAATGGTGAAAGCTTTTACCTGTTGGAAATTAATACCAATATTGAAGACCTCAGTGGTAATCCACTCGCAGCAGTCAGCACAAATATCTTCCGTACAGAGAGCCTGACTGCAGTCATTGAAGGAATACTCGGTGGTGGATCTGGCGACAATCCATTAGGTGACCTGCAAGCTGCACTCGAAGATCTTGCCGGAAACCTTCTTACTATTGTTGAAAATGGTACAGAAGAGCCCGGTGATGAGGGCGGCAATGAAGGGGGAGACAGCGGTGTGCCAACCGATCCTCAGGCTCTGTTCGAGCTGCCATTAACCCTGGCTGCATTGATTGCTGCAGGCTCAGAGGAACTGCTCGCCCTGACTGGTCTGTCTGAAGAAGATCTTGGCGACCTCGACAACTTTGCGGATCTCCTCGACTCGTCGATATTGGCGCAGCTACAGGATCTGCTTACCCAGTTTGCAGATGACCCTCAGAATTTCGATCTGCTCGAAGCCTTTAATTCGGGTGACTACGACCTCGTTATTCTGGAGATCTTCCCACTGTTAGTAGATGGCGAACTGACCCCGGAAAGACTGACTGAGTTCAGCTCAGTACTGATCGCTGTTTGTGATCCAAAGGGCAACGCTACAGGTACAGAAGCCGCATGTACTCTGTCAGTAAACATAGGCTTCGGTAGCTTCAGCGAAGGCGTTCAGCAAGCATTTGCCGACGCACTGGCTAACGGCGACCCAGCGGCGCTGGCTCAGTCCTTCCTGACGGTTGGTGAGCTTGTCTTCAGCGAAGGTGGACTGGTCGATATTCAGGTTCTGGATGACAGTGGCCTGCCTCTGCCAGAAGCACTCGAAGAGCCGCTCGTTGACCTGCTGAATCAAATCGGTCAGCTACCTGTTCTGGGTTCACTGACCAACCAGGAGGATATTACCCGGTTAGTTGATGTTGAAGTTCTCAAGACGTCACTGGCTACGGTTGAAGCAGGTAAATTGCTCACTCTGACTGTGATCTCAGAGGATTTGCTGAAAGCTGGCGCACTGACCGATCCGAATCTCGATCTCGGATTATTACAGGTGGGCGGTGAACTTATTGATGCACTTTCAGACGCAGGTCTTGAGCCATTATTTGACGGCTTATGCAATATTCGTCTGTTGTGCACAGACTGAATTGGGCGAAGCCCAGCACCTCGGGGCCAAGGAAGCCCCACTCCACACTCGGGGGCTTCGGCCCCCTTTTTTATGTGCTTTCGTTTTGCACGCTTTAGTTTTGTTTACTCGAGTAGACCAGGCACCATCCCCTCGTGTATTTGGCAGTGAACTACTAAACTAACGGCCTGACCATCCGTATCGAGGTTTTTATGGCCCTTAGCATGACAGCGTTTTCCAGAAGTAACGTAGACACAGATTCTGGCCGGATCACCTGGGAAATTCGCTCAGTAAACAGTCGCTATCTGGAGCTTCATTTTCGCCTGCCTGATGAGTTTCGCGATATGGAGCCAGCTCTTCGCGAGTGCATTAAGTCCAGATTAAACCGCGGTAAAGTTGAAGTATTCCTGCGCTTTCAGCCATCCCAGAAACAGCAGAACTTACAGGTTAATCAGGACCTCGTTGCTTCACTGAATGATGCAGCGGATAAAGTTCATGAAGTGATCGGCCCGGGAAATGCGCTGGATGCGCTGAAAATTCTGCAATGGCCGGGGGTATTAGAAAGCACAACAACCGATCTCAAAGCGCTTCAGAAAAGCGCGTTAGGTTCATTCAACGAATGTCTCGAGTCGTTAATTATTGCACGTAAGCGTGAAGGTGATTCCCTCAAAGAACTGATACAGCAACGCTGTGACGAAGCACGTAATCTTTCTGAGCAAGCGGATAAAATTATACCTGAAGCCCTTGCCGCTCAGCGCACTCACCTGTTGAATAAACTCAGTGAGTTGATCGAAACCCCGGATACTGAACGCCTCGAACAGGAAATGGTGTTACTCGCACAAAAAGCTGATATTGCAGAAGAAACCGATCGGCTGCGCACCCATATCGATGAAGTTCTCAATATTCTGCAACGAGAAGAGCCCATTGGCCGGCGTCTGGATTTTATGATGCAGGAGTTAAATCGCGAAGCAAATACACTTTCATCTAAGGCAATGCGCACCGAACTGACACGTATTGCAGTTGACCTTAAAGTGCTGATCGAGCAGATGCGTGAACAAGTACAGAATATTGAGTAATTACTGTCGGGATTTAAGTGCTTTTCGCGAGTTATCCCACTATTAATTGGTATCCCACGATGGCACCCCCGAAAAGTAATCACTCAGGGAGTCGATAAATGCCCGCACTTTACTGGATAGTAACGTGCGGTGTGCATACACAGCGTACAGGGCAATGGGCTCCGGCGCTTCTTGTTTGAGTATTTCCACCAGACGTCCATCAGCCAGTGCAGCCCCTGAGATAAAAGTCGGCTGCATCACAATGCCCGCACCCGCAATTGCGGCATTATTCAGAACTTCGCCGTTATTGCAGCTGAACTGATTGCCACGTTGAATCCCAGCCTGGCGCAACTGATCATCTTCCATGTAGCTGTAGTGAAGAAAACGATGCTGGGGCAACTCTGCTACCGATGTCGGCTCGCCATATTTTTTCAGATACTCAGGTGATGCGCAGTACGCCAGACGGATCTCTGTGAGCTTTCGGGCCACCAGCGAGGAGTCTTTCAGTTGCCCGATGCGCAAGGCGACATCGAAGCCTTCGTCGATGATATCCACCTTACGGTCATTTAACTGAAGATCGATACCCACCTCCGGGTTCTCCCGTTGGAACAACACCAGCGGCTCGGCAAGGTGCAGGCTCGCGAACGACACGGGGGCTGCAATTCTCAGCAGGCCCCGTGCCTGAGCCTGAAGGTCACCAGCCTGACTCTCCATATCGTCAATATCCGACAGAATCTGCTGGGCCTGCTGGACGTAGCGTTCTCCCGCCTCGGTCAGGTGAATACGCCGCGTGGTGCGGTTAAGAAGCCGTACGCCAAGGTGCTCTTCCAATTGCGCAACGTATTTACTGACTAGC
>NZ_DDKU01000108.1:5490-50722 GCF_002339775.1 Thalassolituus sp. UBA2590 | reverse complement strand
GCGATGATGCTGTGCACCAGGTCAATGTTCTCTTCGAAGTCCCGGCCCCGTTGTCTGATCGGTGCTTGCTGAGCAATGATCTTGTCAGCAACGCATTGTTTACATTCAATACAGCCCCAGCCAGCACTGCTGCACTTATCGTGCACTTCGATGAGTTCAGCCCCTTCGGTGTAAACCTGATGGAACTGCCATACAGCACAGGCCTCTGGCGTACCAGGGTCCGCAAGCCGCACCCGGTTGGGGTCTGTCGGCATATTACGGAGTGCCTTCTCAACCGTTTCCGGCTCCGCTCTCAGCGGAATAATATTATCGTGGGTGTTGGACATCTTACGTCCGTCTAGCCCCGGCATTTTCGCCGCCTGCTCTGCCAGCACATGCTGAGGTTCCGGAAGGATGGCTACACTGTCCCCTTCAAGATACCCGAGCAGTCGCTCTTTATCTGACAGCGTCAGCTTATTCTGCTCGCGAATCAGCGCCTGAGCCGTTGCCAAAGCTTCTGTATCGCCGTGACGTGTGTGTGCAAGACGCAGCTCGGTATAAAGCTTTCCGGTCTTCTTGCCCAGCTTCCTGATTGCCGCTTCTGCATTGGCAGCAAAATCTTCTTCTGAACCGTACAGATGATTAAACCGACGGGCGATTTCGCGGGCCAGTTCGACATGTGGCGTCTGATCCGCCCCCACCGGCACCAGACCAGCCCGGTACGCAAGCACATCTGCACTTTGCAGTAATGGATAACCCAGAACGCCGTAACTGGCCTTATCCTGCTCCCGGTTAGATTCAATGAACTCTTTATAGGCTGGCGCCCTTTCTAACCAGGCGAGAGGCGTGATCATAGACAGAAGAAGGTGCAACTCCGCCTGCTCCGGCACACGACTCTGAATAAACATATGGCTGGCACCAGGATTCACGCCGGCGGCTAACCAATCAACCACCATTTCCCAGGTGCTTGAAGCGATGTCTTCCGGGGAGGCGTAACCGGTCGTCAGGGCGTGCCAGTCGGCAACAAAGAAAAAGCAATCGTACTCGTGTTGCAACTTAACCCAGTTTTTCAGAACACCATGATAGTGCCCCAGATGTACCGGGCCAGTCGGGCGCATTCCGGAAACCACCCGCCTCTGCGGATCCACTGTACTCAAGCCTGCTTCCTCTCTTTGCTTCTTATGTATTCGTTTTTACGCTGACTCGGCAGCGATGTCACGCTCTGGTAACCACCGCTACCGCTCAAAATTACTTGAGACCGGAAATACCGATGGCTTCACGTACCTGCGCCAGCATAGGCTTGCTGACGGCACGCGCTTTCTCAGCTCCCTTTTGAAGCTCAGCCTCAATGTCGGCTGGACGCGCAAGAAGGTCTTCATAGCGCTCGCGGGCCTCGGCGATTTCTTCATTGATCAGTGCAAAGAGTTTCTTCTTGGCATCGCCCCAACCAATACCTTCCTCGAAAGCACGACGCATTTCAGCGGTCTGCTCCTGAGTCGCAAACGCTTTCCAGATCTGGAACACGGCTGATGTATCCGGATCTTTTGGCTCACCCGGCTCAAGCAGGTTGGTTTTAATCTTATTGATATGCTTCTGCAGCTTCTTTTCTGGCAAAAACAGAGGAATGGTATTGCCGTAACTTTTACTCATTTTACGACCATCCAACCCCTGCAGAATGGCACTGTCTTCGTCCACCTGATAATCCGGCAAAGTGAGCAATGGCTCTTTCTTGCAGTAGATATGGTTGAAGCGCTGCGCCATATCACGGGCCATTTCAACGTGCTGAATCTGATCCTTACCGACAGGTACCTTGTTTGAACCGAACATCAGGATGTCCGCCGCCATCAGAACAGGGTAACTGAACAGCCCCATAGTAATGGCTTTATCCGCGTCCTCACCTTCTTCAACATTGGCATCAACAGCAGCTTTATAAGCGTGAGCACGGTTCATAAGCCCTTTCGCGCACACGCAGTTAAGCACCCAGGTCAGTTCCGGAATCTCAGGGATGTCAGACTGGCGATAGAATACGGCGTTATCTGTGTCCAGTCCGAGAGCCAGCCAGGTGGCGGCAATTTCTTTAGTCGACTGATGGACAGCTGCAGGGTCCTGGCACTTGATCAGCGCATGGAAGTCAGCAAGGAAGTAGAAGGACTCGTTATTGGTATCGCGGCTGGCTTCAATCGCCGGACGAATAGCACCGACATAATTACCCAGGTGGGGAGTCCCGGTGGTCGTGATACCGGTTAAAACACGCTGTTTGCTCATTGGAAGAACCCGTTACATCCGTTCAATCGTAAAGGGCGCAATGATAGCGGTTTTAACCGGTGAGTCACAGGGCCGGTAACCTGCGGATTACTTACTTAATTTACTCGGCAAAGGCGCTGGCATCGCCCACGCCCTGACGTGCGATCTCAGGAACGTCTCCGGTCATATCGACGACGGTCGTCGCTTCAAAACCGCAGAAACCACCATCAATGACCACATCCAGCTGATGCTCCAGCGTGGCGCGGATGTCATACGGGTCAGAAAGAGGTAGCTCATCTCCGGGCATGATCAGCGAGCTCGTCATCAGAGGTTCGCCGATTTCTTCAAGCAGCGCCATCGCAATCGCGTTGTCAGGGACACGTATACCAATCGTCCGCTTTTTAGGATGCATCAACAGGCGAGGTACATCACGGGTTGCCGGGAGGATAAAGGTAAATGCCCCTGGCGTATGCGATTTGAGCAACCGGTATTCGGTATTATCAACCTTTGCAAAAGTCGACAACTCAGAGAGATCACGACACAACAGAGTGAAGTTATGCTTAGATCCTAACTGGCGCAGCCTTGTAACACGCTCAGTCGCGGCTTTATCGCCCAGGCGACAGGCCAGCGCATAGGCGCAGTCTGTCGGAATAACTGCCAGCCCGCCCTCACGGATTATGTCCGCCGCCTGCTTAACAAGACGTGCCTGAGGATTTTCTGGGTGGATCTGAAAAAACTGGCTCAAAATAAATCCTTCAATAGTTCAATTAGATGGCTCTTTGCTTATTGCCACAAAGACCATACTGGCGTGACATCTTTAGGGAACGCTGGCATAACGCCCAGATCAAGCCCAAAACGGTTCGGCCCATGGAAATCACTACCACATGAGCCCATCAGACCCATATCTTTTGCCAGGGTCGTCATCTGACCGCGTTGATTGTTGTCCATCTGCCCGTAAGCGACTTCAACGGCGGAGCCCCCTGCCTCAATGAAGTCAGACATGCAGGCACGAAGCTTGGTTCGCGTCATTTTATACAGATGCGCGTGCGCCATAACAGCCACACCGCCAGCATCAACGATCCATCGCACCACCTGCTCAAGTTCAGGCCAGCTGGTTTTCACGTCACCGACTTTTCCCGAGCCCAGATATTTCGTGAAAGCGGCCTGCATCGAAGGCACCCAACCCTGATCGACCAGGTAGCGGGCAAAATGCGGACGTCCCACAATATCACTGCCCGCATACTCCCGCACTGAGTCCATACAGATATCCTGCTTCAGTTTTTTGCCGACTCGCTGAGCAATTAACTCACAGCGCTCATTGCGCGCCTTCAACTGAAACGCCTCGGCTTCCTTCATTGCTGCAGAATCTACGTCCATGTTCAGGCCCACGATATGTATCGTCGCACCGCCCCACACGCAGGATAGCTCGATCCCCGGTATCAGACGCAGATTCTTTTTTTCGGCCATATCACGTCCCTGACGGAACCCTTCGAGGGTGTCATGGTCTGTGATGGCCAACGTTTTAATGCCACGTTCTGACGCCCGCTCCACCAGCTCGGCTGGGCTCAGGCTGCCATCGGAAGCAGTAGTATGGCAGTGAAGGTCTATCACGGAGTTCACGATTGGACGCTCTGGGTGGCTTACGACATAATGCAGACCATTGTAAATGCACAGCCGCCACATAGCGAATAAGCGATTTTGAGCCATATTTTCTCTTGTGAGCGAGAAAACCTGTCCAAACCTTCCGAACAACAGAATAAGTGATACAACGAGGAAACCGTAACATGTGGTACGCCATTATCAGTCGGGACATAGAAAACAGCTTGCCACTGCGGAAAGAAGCCCGCCCCGCCCACCTTGAACGACTTGAAGCGTTGAAAAACGAAGGTCGACTCCTGATCGCAGGCCCACACCCTGCCATTGATAGTGAAGACCCGGGTGAAGCAGGCTTCACCGGCAGCCTCGTCGTCGCTGAGTTTGAATCACTTGATGCAGCACAGGCATGGGCAGATGCCGACCCATACGTTGCAGCGGGCGTGTACGCACACGTCGTCGTCAAACCGTTCAAAAAAGTATTACCTTAAACAGTACCCACTGAAGCCAAGAAGACCAACAAGATCAGTGACGGAGGACTCAATGAAGTACATGATCAGCCTGCTACTCGGACTCATGCTTGCCAGCCAGGCAGCACAAGCTGTCGAAAAGCGTTATGTAACCGACAAACTGTATATCCAGCTTCGCTCTGGCCCATCGAATGAGTATCGGATTCTGAAAGTCGTTCAGAGTGGCGAGCACCTTATCTACCTTGGCGAAGAAGGTGACTTCACACACGTGAAAACAACAAAAGGCGTGGAAGGTTACGTACGTACTCAATACCTGGTTAACGAACCCGTGGCCAAAGAAAATCTGATTCTGGCAAATCGTGAACTCGATAATATCAAAGCTGAACTCACAACCGCCCGGAACCAGGTAGAAGAACTGACGCAAGAACTCGAAACGGCCAAGTCTGAACGCGCAGATGCCAGTCGCTCCAGCACAGAGTTAGAACGCGAACTCGAACGTATCCGTACTATTTCAGAGAATGCGGTCGCGCTTGACGAAAAAGCACGAAAGCTGACCCGCAAAACACAGGAACTGGAACTTCAGGTGAGTACACTGTCAGCGGAAAATCAGGAACTTCGTGGCGACAGAAGTCTCTCTTATCTGATCTACGGCGGCGGTCTGGTTGTCGTAGGTATTATCGGTGGTCTTATTCTACCGGGTCTCCGCGGTCGTCGTAGTAACAGCGGCTGGGCATAATGCAGATACATTTAATAAATAAGGACAATTTCATGCGTAAGTTTTTAATGCTGGCACTCCTGGCACTTCCTGTATTCAGCGCGAATGCGGAAGAGACCGTCCACATCGGTCTGAATACCAGCGAAGGTTACATTGAGCTGGCACTCGATAAAGAGAAAGCACCAATTTCTGTTGAAAACTTCGTTACCTATGTTGAAGAAGGTCATTACGATGGCACCATCTTCCACCGTGTAATTAAAAATTTCATGATCCAGGGGGGTGGTTTCGATGCCTCAATGAACCGCAAACCAACCCGTGCGGCGATAAAAAACGAAGCTAAAAATGGTCTTAAAAATAAGCGCGGTTCTGTTGCGATGGCTCGTACTGCAAGCGTAGACAGTGCCACCAGCCAGTTCTTCATTAACGTAAAAGACAATACCTTCCTGGACCATGGCGTACGTGATTACGGCTATGCAGTATTCGGCGAAGTTGTTAAAGGTATGGATGTGGTCGATAAGATTACGGAAACACGCGTCGGCCGCCGCGATCAGCCAGCAGAAGATATTATTATCAACAGCGCTGTCATCGTTGAAAAAGAGAGCGAAGAAGCACCCGCGCCTCTGATTGAAAACTGAAGCCCTATGCGGATGATCGACCCACAGTCGTCAGCCGCGAGTCTGTCAAAGTAACACTGCCAGAAGAACCGGCAGGAATGCGAACGACAGAAAGGTCGACACGACCACTAACCCGGCCACTGCGCCGGGTTCTTTGTTATAGCGGACGGCAAAAAGGTAATTGAATACCGCCACAGGCATCGAACTCTGGATGAGCACCACGCCCCGAGCGACGCCCTCGAGCTCCATAAACCAGCACACAAGCAACCCGGCTGCGAGACCGCCGAGTATCCGTATCAGGCTGTATAAAAATGCCTTCCCCCACCCGCTCACCTGCAGGCCATAGAGCGATACACCAAGAGTAATCAACATAAGGGGAATGGTCATACCACCGATCAAGGCCACCGCGTTATTCAGAAATTCAGGCAAACGCGCGCCGCTGATAACGAGAATGACGGAAAGCAGAATTGCATACATAATAGGCATGCGCGCAACACCACTTAGTCCTCCGGCGTCTTTTCCTCCTGCAAGCAGGATACCTACTGGGAAATGCGCGACAGACAACATCATAAAAAACGCCAGTGCCAACGCAAGGCCCTGTTCGCCAAATGCCAGCATACAAACAGGAAGCCCCATATTGCCGACGTTCGGAAAAAGAAATGACGGCAAATACGTGCGGACACTGTCCCCCAGCATACGCGGCACTATGATGCCCGGAAGTGTCATCAAGACCGTTACCAGCACGCATGCCAGAGCTGTCTGACCGAAGACCTGAGGGTCAATATCGACTTGGCCCAATACCGATAACATCAGGCAAGGCGCGCCTATATTCAGCACCAGACGGGAAACAAAATCACTGTCGTAGCCAGTGCGGGTATGTGCCCATATTGCGCCCAGCAATGCACAGAGCACGACAGGAAAGAGTACGGTTGCTATTTCAATCATCATAGCCGGGAGTATACCGCTCCTTCGTCAGCTTTATTACAATACGCACCGAGAAACCGGACGGGTGAGAAATTTGAGCATCAAAGAAACAACCACGGGTGATACCGATACGGTTCTGAGGCATCCAGACCTCACCTGGAACGAGCATGGGCTCCCGGTGGCTGATGACTTCGACGACCCATACTTTTCAGTTGAGAACGGCTTAGAGGAAACCCGCTACGTTTTTCTGAAACAGAATGGCCTTCCGCAGCGCTGGCAGTCCCACCAGGCGCCCTTCCGCATTATTGAGACCGGCTTTGGCACCGGGCTCAATTTTCTTGCTACCTGGCAGGCATTCCAATCCACTCGTGGCAAGAATAACTGGCTGCACTTTACCAGCATCGAAAAATTCCCGTTAAGCCGTGATCAACTGCAAAAAGCACTGGCCCTGTGGCCGGAGCTTAGGGAATTATCAGACAGGCTTATTGAAGCTTACCCTCCGGCATTAAGAGGATTCCATACTCTCAAATGGCCGGATGAGCGGGTCTCTTTGACGCTGATTTTTGATGATGTTCATTCTGCTCTCCCCCAACTGAATGGCCCGGTTGACGCCTGGTTTCTTGATGGTTTTGCCCCAGCGAAAAACCCTGCGATGTGGTCTGACGCGCTGTTTTCTGAGATTCGACGCATTAGCAGAAACCCTCGCTCAAATCGAATACCGACGGTGGCGACCTTTACCGCAGCAGGCGTGGTCAGGCGAGGGTTAAAAGGCGCCGGTTTTAACATCGCAAAAGTACCAGGCTTCGGCCGCAAAAGAGAAATGCTCGCAGGCAGGTATGCGGCAACCACCGGCCCAGAGCAAAGTCGGTTGCATAACCATCTACCATGGCAACTGTTTCCTGCACCACTTAAAGACGCCAGCAAAGTCGTCGTTGCAGGTGCTGGTCTCTCTGGCTGCACCACAGCGCGAGCGCTGGCAGAGCGTGGTTTCCGGGTCACGCTGTGCGACCCTGAAGGTATCGCCAATGGGGCCTCAGGGAATCCACAAGGCGGACTTTACATAAAGCTGGCCGCAGACGACCAGGCAACCCATTCTGATTTTTATCGTCAGGCCTATCTGCTCGCTCTGAAAGAAGTCGAGCGTATGCTGGAAGCTCCAGTAGAGAATAATAAAACCTGGGATGCCTGTGGCGTACTACAGCTCGCCTACAGCGCTAAAGAAGAAGTGCGTCAGCAACGCTTTGTAGAGCGGCATCAACCACCCGCTGAATTCGTAGCGTCTGATAGCGAAAAGAAAGGGCTGATCTTCCCAGCGGCCGGATGGGTATCTCCGGCTGATTTCTGCAAAGCTCTCGTCAACCACCCGAATATTCAGTTTATTACCGCCGCAGTAACAAGGATAACCGGCGAACAGAATGCACTGGCCATTACTACAGACTCTGGTGACCTTGATGCCTCTGCGATCGTAATAGCAACAGCCCACCAAGCGAATGAACTTGCTGGTGAGCATAGCTACCTGCCAACCAAAAAAATTCGTGGGCAGCTTACTTATCTTAATGCTGATGCATTACCAACGGCAGATACCGTACTCTGTGCGCGCAGCTACATGGCACCGCCACTCAACGGGCGCCTCGTACTCGGTGCTACCTATAACTTAAAAGATGAAGAAGCAGAGCTTCGGGACTCGGATCATCAAACCAACCTGAGCCATCTCTGTGATTTTGGTGCTGAATGGGAAACTGCTGCGAACTCCGCTGAAATTATTGGTGGCCGTGTGGGCTTTCGCTGTACAACACCGGACTACCTGCCGATGGCGGGGCCACTGGTTGTTAAAGATGAATTCGTAAAGCGCTTTCGCCCGATGACCAAAAACGCGAAGCGCATCCCTCGTGAGCCTATGCCCTGGATGAGCGGAGTCTGGTTGAATATTGGCCACGGCTCGCGAGGACTGGCGTCCTCTTCTTTATGCGCAGAACTGATCGCCGAACAGATGGCTGGTGATGCCGTCAGTACCAGTCAAACCGTGGTCGATGCTTTGGCGCCAAACCGGTTTTTATTGCGGGATTTAATCCGCAATAAATTATAAAAGCCGATGGTCAAAGCCCCGGGGGTAACTGATCGAGAAGCGCCAGTTGGCAGGTTTCCCCAACCGGGTCAAACAGGATGACAACCTGCCCGCGGCGTATCTGCTCACGAACCTGTTCTTTTTTGTCGTCAAAAGAGTAGTTATAGTCGCCGTAATCGGTGCCTTCACGGCTGACAAACTCTTCGATAATACCGTCCAGGGCGTCGGCCGAAAGACGGTCGTAGGGAACGCGGATGACACCCTCTTCTGGCGCCTGTCCATCGCCAGAGTGAAAGTCAGATTGCAAAAGCACCCTCCCGCTCCCACTCACAACTCATACGCAATTCAGCATCTGACGGTGTGTGACCGTGCTCGGCCTGCCAGTTAAAGGTGTGCTTACCAGAGAGTTCGGTTTCCAGGTGGACCGTGGCGGAAACCCAGTGCATCGCTTTCAGCAGACTTTCGAACTGGCGCAACCAGCTTTCCCACTCATACTCTACAGCACGGTAAGAGGCAGCGAAGTGAATGATCTGCGTCTGATAGGCCCCACTGAAAATGTCATCTCCAGAGATTGAGAACATCTCACGCTTAAGCAGGGAGAAGTCATCATCCAGACCAACAGGCAAGGACTGTATCGCACCCCAGTTGGTGCGGCGCTCGCGGCGGGCTGCGAGGTCTTCTGTGGAAGGAATGTGGCGTATCACGCCGTAAACGATCGATTCCTGATCAAACTGAGACACGAGCTTCTCTCAATGCTGACTAAGGCTTTGATCATACCCAAAAGTTGCTCCAACAGAAACTGCCGGAGCCACCCTGAATGGAAACATTATAAAGACCACTCAACGGCCGACCACGTCCTGAATTCGCATACGCACATAGCTTCCGGGCGCATCTTCGATCGCTGCAAGTGGACCGTCCCCGGGCTCACGAGCCGGCACACGCTCCGCACCACCCTGCTCCTGAATCCAGGCCTCCCAGTCCGGCCACCATGAGCCACGATGGCTTTCGGCGCCCTGGAACCATTCATCACTGTCTTCAGGCAAGCAGTCGTTGGTCCAGTAGTTGTATTTGTTGGCGGCTGGAGGATTAATAACACCTGCAATATGACCTGAGCCGCCCAGGACAAAGCGTGGCTTTCCACCAAGCACTTTGGCTCCTTCGTAAGAGGCTTTCCACAGAGCAATATGGTCCTGAGACGTCGACAGGAAATAGGTCGGAACTTTAACTGCAGAAAGATCGATTTTTACGCCATCGATTTCCAGTGCATTCTTCTCGCGTAGAAGATTGTTCAGATACATGTTGCGCAGATAGTATGAATGCATGCGCGCCGGAAGGTTCGTACTGTCCGTATTCCAGTACAGTAAATCAAATGCAGCCGGACGCTCGCCCTTCAGATAATTATTCACAAAGAAAGACCAGAAAAGATCATTCTCGCGTAAGGTGTTAAAGCTGAACGACATCTGACGGCCATCATAATAACCGAGCATATCCATTTGTTTTTCCAGCCCAGCGATGGTCGTTTCGTTAATGAATACGCCAATTTCTCCCGGCATCGAAAAGTCGATCAGTGTCGCAAGAAAGGTGGCCGACTTAATACGCTCTTTGCGCTTTTTCTTCAGGTAAGACAGAGCCGCCGATAACAGAGTGCCGCCTAGGCAATAACCGATCGCGTTAACATCTTTTTCACCGGTAATCTGCTCAATCACATTCAGCGCTTCAACCGGGCCTTCCAGCAGATAGTTATCAAAACCTTTATCACGTAATGACGGACCGGGGTTAACCCACGAGATAACAAACACCGTATGCCCCTGACCTACCAGCCAGCGAAGCAGCGAGTTATTCTCACGCAGGTCCATGATGTAGTACTTGTTGATAAAAGGCGGAATGACCAGAAGTGGGCGCTTGAAAACCTCTTCCGTTGTTGGCGAATATTGAATCAGCTGCATCAGTTCATTCTGATACACCACCTTACCCGGCGTCGTTGCTACGTTCACACCGACCTGAAAGGCCGACGTATCCGTCATAGCAACATTTAGTGCGCCATTCGCACTGGCCTCCAGATCTTCAGTTAGTTGCTCGATACCGTGAGCGAGGTTCGCCCCTCCGGTTTCGAGCGTTTTATTGATCACATCAGGATTCAGGCCGGCAAAATTGGAGGGTGCCATCGCATTTGTATACTGACGGATCAGGTATTCAACTTTACGTCGTGCGTTATCGCTAAGGCCGTCTGTGTCATCGATCATCTTTTTCAGGGTATTTCCTTGAATAAGGTAAAGCTGCTTCAGATAATCAAAGAAAGGGTTCGCTTCCCATTCGGCATTCCTGAATCGTTTATCGCCTTTTTCGGGCTCGACAATTGGCTCTACCTCTTTACCCATCAGGCGAAGTACGGTGTTCTGAAATAACGCCTGTTGTTTTTTGAGCAGATCCATCTGGTCATCGATAAGTTTATCCGGGTGCTCCATCATGGCTTCGCCCAGTTCTTTAAGGGCTTCTGAGAAATCGTTCAATACACAGGCTGCCGGGTCTTCTGCCGAGGTTGGCTGCTGTATGAATTTTTCCCAAACTTTGCCGGTATGCTCCGCCGCCTGTATAGCCATATCAAAATAATCGCTAACTGCAGCCGTCAGCTGCTCAGACACATCACTCATCGACGTTCAATCTCCATGTAATTAATAAACAACCCAGTTGGTAAGACGTCCAATCAAAAAAGGCCACCGCAAGGGTGGCCTTATTCACTGCACCCGTCAGATTAAGCCGCTTTAGCTTTTGACGCCGCAGTTTTAGCAGTTGTCTTGGCAGTTTCAGCCGCAGTGTTGCGCATCTCTTCCATGATGCCTTCCATCTGGGTTTTGAACTCCATAGTCATGTCAGACAGTGTTTTAACGTCTTCCATGATTTTCTTGTTCATGCCAGATGCAACTTCAGCCTGAGAAGATGCGAACGTGCGCATTGATTCCAGGTCCTGTACATCAGCCGCGGATTTCATCTGGCTCAGTCCCATTTCAGCGTAGCTCTTAACCGCGTTGATCTGATACTCAGTCAGCTTCTCCATATTTTCAACGAACAGACTGTTGAACTTCGACATAGGCGCGTACATCGTTTTTGCCTGTTCAGCGAATGCATTAAGAATATTCTCTTGCATGGTCTTGCTCCTTCAATGGTTGGTAAGAACAACTATCACTTCCACATGCTGCAGAAGTAACATTACACTTGGGTGACAGCCGTACGATTAAAGTAGCAGTCACAGCGGTGATTGCACCTCTTTAACCGCACCGCAATGAGCAAAGCTTACATTGCCCCTCACTGTGTCCGGATTTATCCAATTCCGTCAGTCTTTGGACTGTCCCGCCATCATCATAGACATCAGATTCTGCTGAAAATTGGTCATTGCGCTCATGCCTTTTTCCATCATTGGCTGATAGATACTCATTGGATCGTATCCATCTTCTCCCGCCTTCATTTTTTCCATCATTTGTTCAAACACATCTGCCTGAAATTGCTGAACGTCGGGTAAACCAAGCAGACGACGGAATTCTTCTGGCGTCATATCGAATGTGACATTCACTTTCATTTCGTGTTCCTTTATTTGGTTATTGGCGGCTCTGTTGCTGCTCATCTGGGGACAAACTAAGCCAGGCTATGACCGCACCGGCCAAGGAGGTTGCCCCTGCAAGCACAAACACCAGCGTGCCACCCAGAGGCTCCCAGAGCAAGCCACTGACCCAGGCCCCCACCGCACCTCCTAAGCCAAAACTGACACTGCTGTATAAAGCCTGGGCACGCCCCTGAAGATGATCCGGAAAAAGTGTCTGAACATAACGCATTGATACTGCGTGCATCACGCCAAAACTGAACGCGTGTAAGATTTGCAACAGCAGAAGCACCCAGAGAGACCCGATAAGGTATCCGGTCAACATCCATCTAACGGCTGTAAGAACAAGACTCAGAACGACCCAGCCTCTCCAGCTAAGCAGATGCATAATGCGTCCGAATTGCCAGAACAGCACAACTTCGGCGATCACCCCTACACACCAGATAACCCCGGTCAGACTGGCGCTGTAACCAGCTTCATCGAGGTAAATACTAAAGAAGGTGTAATAAGGTCCAAAAGACAACTGCAGGAGGATATTAACAAGAATAAAACCTGCGACAGGCCCCTTAAGCAAGCGTCGCCAGAACTGCTGGTCTGTCTGGTTTTCAGGTCTGACGGGGTGATTAACATGCGGCATAAGCCAGGCATTAGCGACGATGCAGAACATGAGCGCCCACATCACCGCAGGCAACACTGAAATACTTAACGCCTGAAGCACTGCGCCAAGCAACACCACACTGACAATAAAGCCAACGGAACCCCACATGCGAACGCGACTGTAGCGATCGACCTGATTCGCCATCGACTGCATACAGAGTACTTCGTACTGCGGCAGCATGGCTGCCCAGAAAAAGCCATAGGCGATCATAACTGCAGCCACGCCGTAGAAGCTTTGTGTTGCGTAGATCAGAGAAAAGCAAACCAGAGTAAGAAGACCAGCCATTCGCACCATCTGAACCGGGCCACGGAATCGTCGGCTCTGAGCGGCCCACATATTGGGTGCAAGAATTCTGACAACGCCAAACAAGGCCATGAGGCTGCCAATTTCGACCGCAGTGAACGAGAGGTGTTTCAGATACAGGCCCCAGAAGGGAGCAATACACCCCAGGAGTGCGAAGTACAGGGCGTAAAATAAGGCGAAGCGCGATGGTGTAACTGGCATCAGCGGACGACCAGAAAAACGTATGAGGTGAAGGTACCAGCGGTCATAAGCGCCCGCTGGTAGTCGAAGTACTTATCTTGATGTTTATTCCGGCGCCTGGCCTGGAATCACTGGCGTAGTACATACAACATCGGAATTCTGGCCACGGTCACGCATCAGGTGGTCAAGAAGAACGATGGCCATCATGGCTTCGGCAATCGGTGTCGCGCGAATGCCAACACACGGGTCATGACGCCCTTTCGTGATGACTTCAATCGGATTACCGTCAGTATCTACAGAGCGCCCCGGCAGAGCCATACTCGAGGTTGGCTTAAGCGCAATATGCGCAATGATGTCCTGCCCTGTAGAAATTCCACCAAGTACACCACCCGCATGGTTGCTCAGGAAGCCTTCTGGCGACATTTCGTCTCTGTGCTCAGTACCTTTCTGTTCGACAACATCAAAACCGTCGCCAATTTCTACGCCCTTCACTGCGTTGATGCTCATGAGTGCATGAGCGAGATCTGCATCGAGGCGATCAAAGATCGGCTCACCCAGACCCGGCTTTACACCTGTCGCTACGACGCTGATTCGTGCACCAATAGAGTTACACTCTTTGCGCAGCTTATCCATGTACTCTTCCATTTCTGGCACTTTACTCGCGTCAGGACAGAAGAAAGGATTGTTATGAACCTCGCTCCAGTCAAAGGCCTCAGCCTTAATAGGACCAAGCTGGGAAAGGTAGCCACGGACTTCAATGCCCTTTCCGGCCAGCACTTTCTTTGCAATCGCACCAGCAGCAACACGCATCGCGGTTTCGCGTGCAGATGAACGACCACCACCACGATAGTCGCGGAAACCATACTTCTGCGTATAAGCGTAGTCAGCATGTGCAGGACGGAAGGTTTTGGCAATGTTCGAATAGTCTTTAGAGCGCTGATCGGTATTTTCAATAATCAGGCCAATCGGCGTGCCTGTGGTCTTGCCTTCGAAAACGCCGGAAAGAATCTTCACCTGGTCTGGCTCGCGACGCTGAGTCGTGTGACGCGAGGTTCCCGGCTTACGACGATCCAGGTCAGCCTGAAGATCTTCTTCAGTCAGTGGAATACCCGGTGGGCAACCATCAACAATCGCCCCGAGGGCAAGTCCGTGACTTTCACCGAACGAGGTGACTGTGAATAATTTTCCGAAACTGTTACCAGACATAAGATTTCCGTCGCAGCGCTCACGCGCCTGTTGTTAATTCTTCAGTTAATACATCAAGGTCTGAGGCTCTCAGAACACAGACACCGTGCCCACCATGTTCAAACTCGGGCCACTCAAAAGCCAACTGAGGGTATGCCGTCTGTAAGGCCGGGAAGCTGTTACCGACCTCCAGAATGAAGATACCGTCGTCCGTCAGATAGTCCCGGGCCTCCGCCAGCATAATTCTGACCAGATCCAGACCATCATCCCCGGCCGCCAGTGCAAGCTCAGGCTCGTGGCGGTACTCCTTCGGCAACTCCGCCATATCATCGGCATCGACGTACGGAGGATTCGACACAATGATGTCGTAACGCCCGGATGCCGCAGAAAACAGGTCAGACTGTAATGCAAAGACACGATCATCAAGGCCATGCAGGCCAATATTAGCTTCAGCCACTTCTAAGGCCTCAAACGAAATATCGAGCAGTTCTACCTGAGCGTTGCCGAACTCATGGGCACAGGCAATACCGATGCAGCCAGAGCCTGTGCAAAGATCCAGGATACGCGCCGGCTCTGCACTGTCAGGGAGCCAGGGCGAAAAACGTGCCTGAATAAGCTCACCAATCGGCGACCGTGGCACAAGAACCCGCTCATCGACCAGATAGGGTTTACCACAGAACCAGGCTTCCCCCGTCAGATACGGTGTCGGTACTTTTTCGTGTATCCGCTGGCTCAGTAGATCGACAACACGTTCACGCTCTGAGCGAGTCAGTTTCGACGAACGCCAGTTATCTGCGAGCTGCCATGGCAGATTCAATGCGTGTGCAACCAGGTACAGGGCTTCGTCCCACGGATTGTCAGTACCATGCCCATGATAAACCTCATGTTCCGCCATCCGACTCACAGCCCAGCGCACAAAATCCTGCAACGTAGACAGTTCATTGATAGCTTCCTGAGCAAGTTGGTCGAATTTCATCAGGTCTGGCCGTCCAAAAAAGGCGCTATTGTATCAGGATCAGCAGCGGCGCTCACCATAGAGACTACTGTGGCCGTGCTCGAACGCATCAAGCGCGTCGTTAGCAATCTGATAGCCCAGATCAACCATCTCCTGTGCACGATAAAATTCGTACATTTCACAGCTTTCAGTCGGAATACGGATCAGCAGATCAGGCGGATACCCTGCCGTCTTAAAGCGACTCAGAGAAGACTGCATGACCTCAAACATACGGGTTAGGGTCTCCAGTTTTCCCAGATTCTCATTCGCTTCTTTACGGGCTTCATTCGTGCGCTTACCAAGCCACTCAGAAGCACGATCCATAACGGTATTGAGCCAGGCTTTCTTTTCGCTTTCAGATTCCGCAACATCTCTTACGAGGTTCTGTGGTGTCGGCACATCCGAATTGATATCAACGGCAATAATCAGGTCAGCATGAGCTGATACGCACGGGGTAATAGGTAAGGGGTTCAATACCGCGCCGTCCACTAACATCATGGTGTCGGTGATGACGGGTTCAAGAATGGTTGGAATCGCAGCAGAAGCACGCATTGCTTCGACCAATGAACCCCGCTGGAACCAGATTTCTTTTTCATGCTTCAGATCGGTAGCCACCGAGGTGTAGGGAATATCCAGGTCTTCAATATTGATCTCGCCTAGCAGCTCACTGATAACACCGTAGACTTTCTCAAGCTTGATAGCGCCACCGGATAGCAAGCTGAAATCGACGAGTTTCAGCACATCTATGTAGCCAAGGCTGGTGACCCAGTCACGATACTGGGGAAGTTTTCCTGCTGCATAAAAGCCACCGACAATGGCGCCCATTGAGCAGCCGGAAATTTTCACGATATCGTAGCCACGCTCTTCAAGCGCCTGGATAACGCCTATGTGGGTATAACCACGTGCGCCACCGCTCCCCAACGCGAGAGCGACGGTTTTCTTTGACTGATTCATCGGGTTGTCTAGTCCTATCGCCAGGCCAAAGCTGGCATTTATCTGCTTTAACGGCCCGGCCAGAACGTAAAGCGAACGGCCGGTCGGCGGTCCGCGGTAGGAGCTGGAGTTAGCGCCCCATGCGCTCTGACATCAATGCCCGGCAACGCTTTGCGTACCTGCTCGGCCAAACGTTCAGAGCATTCTAATGTGTCCTTGATATGTGCACCATCATAACAATGCACCATCAGGTGCAGGCGCGTCTTCAGACCAACAGAAAGCCCCTGAACTGCATCAAACAGAATCTGGCTTTCGGTAACGTTCACGCCACGACTGTCTGCTACAAAGCCCGGAAGCCAGCCCGACGTCACGGACAATGATGCAAGAACTTCGTCCTGGGTAACCTGCCCAATTTTCAAGGGTGTCCTGGTGACCAGTTGATCAATCAGAACTTTCGGCTGACGCCCGCCGCGCATGGAGATATACACCATGGTCAGTTTCTGGGTATCAGCGTATGGCTCAATGGTTACGAAATACGCCTGGTCTTTATCGCGGCTAACCAGACTGGACAGATCAAACACGTCGTTTGCCCAGAAGTTGCTGCTACCACAATCAATACCAATACACTCATACAGTGTTCTCTGACCGTCGGTCTGGCGCCGGAAGTACACTCTCACCTCTTCGAGACTTACGCCGTCCGGCAAATTATAAACGGAACGCTCGCGCTCTCCGGAGACACGCAATTCGCGCTCTCCAAAGGTATCTGCGCGCTGGTGCTTCAGCTCAGAAAGTACAAGCCTGTAGCGTGAAACGCTCTCTTCAGAGCGTTCGATTAATTCACTGTCGGGGAATGGTGGCGGTGCTGCAGAGACACCCGCAGGCATCACAGAAGCGAAAAGTACCGCCAAAAGTAGAGGATAAAACCGGGTGTAGCGGGCAAAGAGAAGCATAAGCAACCTGTTATGTGACACTCTGCCCAATGTATCAGAATCTCAGGCTGGCACCCAGCTGCCAGTAACCGTTTTCAGCCGGGTCTGCACTGACTTCAACTCCGGTACTGTCGGTCGCTCTGATCGTACGATTTCTTAGCTGACCAATCTCGGCATTCAGCCACACGCCATTGCGCCAGCGAAACTCTGCACCAACACCCATTCTCCAGTTCGTATAAGAGACGGTCGTTACCTTTGCTGGGGTCAGATCATCGACTTCTTCTTTCCAGTAACCACCGTCAGGATAGAAGCGGGCATAGGTTGAGAACTCCTGACTCCATCGGGTCTGAATATTCGACCTGGGAAAACCCAACCACATTTCAGTATCGGAGGTCAGCTTGGTGGCCAGCGCCAGAAGCGGCCGGGGTTTGCGGTCGCCAAATTTACGGTCAACCACAATACCGTATTGCCAGAAGGTCGTGCGGCCCGTGTAAGTCCGGCCACTGACCTCAACGTTCAGATTGAGATTCTCAGTACCAACAGCATCGAGGTCCGTCATGACGCCGGGCTCAGCCATCAGGTGAAACTCAGTGCTGCCAGTGCGTTTCTGTCGGTATTTAATTGGCACAGATAACCAGATGTATTCACCCTCTGCGGCATTCGCGCCTTCCCAACGGAATTCAGTTAACTCCAGAGACACATCAGAAGTCAGAGATTCTGTGCCACGGTCAGCCCGCTCAAGCGGCAATGAAATCGCAACGGTGCTGGTCGCAAATCGTGTACCTACGCCGCTGTCGGGCGCCCCTGAAATTTCCTGCCCCCATTGAAAGGTGGACGCATTTGCCTGAAGTGCTGCCAATGACAGCAGCAGGCTAGTCGTTATTTTTCGCATACAAATTTCCGATAATCTCTTCAACACGGGCAAAACTGCAGAGTTGCCCAGAGGCTGCTTCCTGTTTACGGGCGATATCGGTTGCTGCAAGAACATCAGCAACGAGTTTCAGATCTGCAAGAGCCTGCCCGCGCACTCCAACCTCTGCCTGACTTTCAGTGTAGTCGGCAATAAAGTCATATGCGTCAGATTCGGCACGTCGACGAAGAGGATCTGTCGGTTTACTCAGACCATTGAGTACATCACGTACTCCGGCAAGTGCGAATGCGCTCTCATGATCGCCCGCCAGCAGCGCATCGCGAATAAGAAGAGCCAATACATCCGCTGAACGACGGACAAGAGAATGAGGAGTGCCGGTGGTTGGTATCGACGCCACCGGCTTCTGTATATGTTCAGGCAACCAATTCAGCATACTGCATCCTCCACTGAAGATGAGGAGGATTCAGCAATTAGCAAGCCAAAATAACAAATCCTTTAAAAATCAGATAGATAAAAAGATATGCGGTCGTTTCTTACCGCACAGTGTCAGTTTACTGCCGCTCTGATTTTCCGCTGTTTCCGTCAGCAGCCCGGTTCCGTCGTGTAATATGCGTTCGGACGCTGCGAACACCGAGCAGCACCAATAACAGCACCACAGGCATCGCTACGCCCTTCGCCAGACTGACATCGATAGGTACCCCTACCGCTTTCAGGCCATTAAATGCTATTTCCAGCAACGACAACAGATAGTAGCCGATAGCAACCACCGAGAGCCCTTCCACCGTCTGCTGCAATCTCAGTTGCAACTGACTGCGACGGTTCATGGAGGATAACAGGTGCTGATTCTGCTCCTGAATCGACAAGTCGACTCGTGTTCTCAGCAGACTTGTGGTCCGGTGAATACGACGCGACAAATCCTCAAGACGATCCCTGACCGAGTTACAGGTTTTGATGCCTGGCGTCAGTCGACGCTCAAGGAACTCCTGCAGGCTCTGAACACCATCCATTGGGACTTCCTGCAGCTGTTTGATCCTGTCTCTGACCAGATCGTGGTAGGCCACTGAAGCTGAGAATCGGAAGTTTGTGTCAGAGCGATGGCGCTCGACTTCTGCCGCCAGATGCGACAGTTCCTGCAGCAGCTCGCGCTCATCTTTGTCTTTGTCGATTTCTGAGATACTCAAATTCAGAGTCGCCAGATTGTCCTCGATACGTGACAATTCTGCGCCCATTTCCCGGGCTACAGGTAGAGCCAGCAATGACATCAGGCGGTAAGTTTCCAGCTCACACAACCGCTGTACCATGCGACCGGCCTGATAAGCATTGAGATCCCGGTTCCAGGCGACGATACGCCCAAATCCGTCGCTATGAAGCTTAAACGCGGTCCAGACCTGGGCTTTATTCTCAGCGACTTCTGAACCTGACACACGCTGACCTTCGAACCAGCGCTTCAGGTCAACGTCACTGGGTGACGATTCAACCATCACCAGATTAACGGCTACGACTAATTCTCCGGGCATGCTGGCTAGCCAGTCTTTAGGAATAAACGCCAGAGCATCGTCAGAAAACGGGGCTGCGTCTTTGCTGATAAAGGTGAAGTTCGCAAATTCCAGATGGCGTTCCCAGCGCAGCTCAAACCCACCAAAATCCTGATACAGGCAACTGGAGTCGTTACCCGGCGCCGGCACGCTGTAGCGGCGGCAGAGGTCATTGACGTGCTCAAGAATCTCTTCGCGATTATTATCGAGCATCACCGTAAAGTGAGTAACCTGACAGCCACCCTCAATGATTGGTGATGGCCGGTTATGTAACTCCTCATACAGTGATGATCTCTGCGGATGCACTCGTAGCGAGACCGCCGGAGCGCTGATCTCGGGCGTGCCCGCCTCACTGGCTACTTCCTGTATCGCATGTTTCATTCCTGTCTCCCGATGTATTTGCTCATCATTCTTACTGCTTTCCACTGACTCAACTCAGTAACTCACTGAGCGGTACGTCAAAGCGTTCGTCAAACTCTGAGCTAAAGTCGTTTTGCCATTGGCGTAATTTCACCAGCTTTTTGGCATCTCCGGCATTGGCCTTACATAGTTCCTTCAATGTCTGCCCGGCAAAGAACTCAGAGGTTTTAATGGTCTCAGGCGCCCGAACCCAGGCCCAGCGCCCCTCCTCCGTGAATACAACCCAACCCGACTTGCGAAATTCATTAAGCATATTGGTAACTCGCCCTGCATCGACGTCACCCAATTGGCGCCGGATATCCAGCTCGCGATTTAGAGGTTCACCACTCCGGGCTTTGATCAGAATTTCTGCCAGTCGCAATCGCTCATTCACCGGATGACGCCCTGCACCAGGCCGACGATAATGGCTCAGGCCGTAGCTCAACTCAGCGCCCAATAGAAGAAGCATCCAGGATACATAGATCCATAGCAAAAACAGCGGAACAGCAGCAAACGCGCCATAGATCAGCTTGTATGATGGAAAAAGCCCCAGAGCACCACTGAACAGAAACTTGCCCAATTCAAAGGCCGAGGCAACGATGACGGCGGCTATCAACGCATGAGGCACGGGGACTTTGCAATTCGGCACCATCAGATAAACCACAGTCACTGCGCCGGTGGTCAATAGCCACGGAACAAGCCGCGCCAGAATAGTCAGCGGCCCACCGGGAGAGTTTTCCCACAGCGGCATTGATGCCAGAACAGAAGATGTGGCTACACCGGCACCAAACAACAACGGCCCAAGGCTCAATACAGCCCAGTAACGGAAAAATGTCTGAATTTTCGAACGCGAACTTTCAACGTTCCAGATTCGGTTGAACTGCCCTTCAATGGTCTGTAGCAGGAAAATACAGGTCACAAATAAAGCGGCGATACCAATCCAGGTCAGCTGTCTCGCCTGCTCACTGAATTGGCGCAGGTAATCCGTAATCACTTCACTGCCCTGCGGCAGAACATAACTGAGCAGCTGCTGGTTCGCATCCTGCCCCCACTCCTGCAGTGTCGGAATGGCGCTGAGAATGGAATAGCTGACGGTGATCACAGGCACCAGGGCGAACAGCGTTGTGTAGGTCAGAGCGGCAGCTTCTTTGCGACGCTCCATGCTTTCGAAACGTTTAAGTGTCTGCCATAAAACGCGTCCGACATGGGCTGGTTCAGGGATAAAACTCGGCTTCATAGGTATCCTTAACGGGTATCCTTGTTACAATGGCGACCAAATGACTGTCTACCGGAATTCAGAAAAAGCATGAGCGATATTACCATTTATCACAATCCCCGTTGCTCCAAGTCCCGCCAGACACTGGCGCTTTTACAAGAAAACGGCGTCGAGCCAACGGTGGTCGAGTATCTGAAAGAAACACCCGATGCAGCGACCCTGAAAGCGGTCATTGATAAGCTCGGCATCACGCCGCGTGAGCTTCTCCGTACCAAAGAAGCCGAATATAAAGAACATGGTCTGAATGATAAAAACGTCTCTGACGACGCCATCATTCAGGCGATGATCGAATCCCCCAAGCTGATTGAGCGCCCTATTGTGATCAAGGGTAACCAGGCTCGCATAGGCCGCCCACCAGAGCAGGTACTGGAGATTATTTAATGGCTACGCCCTATGTTCTGGTGCTGTATTACAGCCGCCACGGCAAAACTGCCGAAATGGCTAAGCTGATTGCACGCGGTATCGAATCAGCCGGACTGGAGGCCCGTTTACGCACTGTGCCAGAAGTCAGCCCGGTCTCTGAAGCAACGGCACCGGCAGTGCCAGACGACGGCGCAGTCTATTGCACTCTCGACGACATCAAGCACTGCTCAGGTCTGGTACTGGGCAGCCCAACCCGCTTTGGCAACATGGCTGCACCGCTGAAATATTTCCTCGATACCACCAGCAACCTCTGGCTGACCGGTGCTCTGATCGATAAACCGGCCAGTGTGTTTACTTCCACTTCGTCGTTACACGGTGGCCAGGAAACCACACTGACATCCATGATGACACCTTTGATGCATCATGGAATGGTCATCGTTGGCCTGCCCTACAGTGAGGCCGGTTTATCCACCACCTCTTCAGGCGGTACCCCTTACGGCGCTACGCATTGGGCGGGCCCGAACGGCGATCACGAGTTAAGCAAAGAGGAAATTGGGTTGTGTAAAGCTCAGGGCGCACGTATGGCAACACTGGCGAAACGCCTGTCTGGAGCAGACGAATGAAGTCAAACCGCGCATGGTGGGCAATGGTGCTCTGTTATCTCGGTCTCTTCGGGCTTCTGTTGGCAGGAACCTACGCGGGGGCGCCTGAACACGTTAAAGGCGACGAGGACATTGTCGGAGCCACGCTGATGTTCTGGCTCGTGAAGTGCATACCCTTACTGCTATTTATTCCGGGCATCATCAAGAAATCGCACTACGCAGCCTCCTGGCTCTCGTACATGGCCATGTTTTATTTTGTCGTGATCATCGCGACTGGCGCGGGTATCTGGATGTGGCTTCAGGTTCTGACCATTGCCCTGCTGTTCATCGCTTCGCTGATGTTTACACGCTGGAAGAAAGCAGAAGAGTAGGCTTAAGCTGAACGATTAAACTCTGCTCTGATCGCGGGATGACGTTACTCGTCGTCCCACTCGCCGTCAGTATCATCGTCGGCAATTTCAGTAGTCACGGTGGCGCCACACTTCACACACTTGCCATCGATATAGACAACACCGCCCATTTCATACTCGACCGGGTCTTTCATTCCCAGGTCCACTTCCATGCAGTCATTGCACCAGGTCTGCGTCAGAAACGCTTCCTGATCTTCTTTATCACGCGCGTAAAAATCCCGCTCTGTCCGTTCCATTGTCTACTACACTCTTAAACAGGCCAATCGGCCCTACAAAAATAAAGGGACCGTGTCTTATGTGACACAGGGACCCAGACCTATATTCGTATTCTATTCTGATTAGGCAGATCGATAAACGGAAACTCCCATGAGAATTCAACAACAAATCACACTGAGCGTTATTGCCTGTACGGTTGCCGCCGTGCTTGTAACGACGATTGTGACAGTAACGACCTCTATCAACGCCTCGTCGGAGCATGCCGAACGTCTGATTAACGACAATCTGACCGCCCAGCGAGAGCAGAAAAAAGCGCAGATAGAGAACTATTTCAGCGATACAGATAAGCAGCTGCGCCTGATTGCTAAGAGCCCCTTCATTCGTGAATCCCTGACCGAACTGATCGCTGGCTTCGACGCCTACGCGACCGAGGTTAACTATCAGTCGGCGAATGAGCTGAAAACCTACTACGAAGATGAATTCAACCAGCGCTACCGCGAGATTACGGGCTCAGGTAGCGACATCGACGCACTGACGCAAAATCTGAGCGCTAACACCCTCGCTCTGCAGAATAACTATATCGCCCGCAACCCCAACCCACTGGGCGAGAAAGAAAAGATGAACCGCGCGGCTACGTACGCCTACTATGACTCGCTGCACGAAATGGTTCACCCCTTCCTGCGCGAATATCTGACTGGCGAAGGTCTGTATGACGTCTTCCTGGTTTCTGACCGTGGCGATATCGTTTACAGCGTCTACAAAGAGCTGGATTACGCAACATCGCTGCTCAACGGCCCCTATCGCGATAGCGGGATTGCTGATGCATTCCGCGCGGCACAGCAACTGAATGAAGGAGAATCTGCCTTCGTCGACTTCCGCCCTTACACTCCGTCCTACGAAGCAGCCGCTGCGTTTCTGTCGACACCAGTCCACGTAGGCGACACCCGCATAGGCGTGATGATCATTCAGCTACCGATCGATACGATTTCAGCCATTATGAGCAATGGTAGCCAGTGGCGGGATATGGGCTTGGGTGAAACCGGCGATAACTTCCTTGTGGGTGGCGATCATCTACTTCGTTCAGAGATGCGCGGATTCCTTGAATCTCCGGATACCTTTCTTAGTGCATTGCCTGCGAGTGCTGTCCCTGCAGGCGCTATGGAAGCGATTCGCCAACGCGGTTCGCTGGTTGGTTACCTGAAACTAAAAACAGACCTGATCAATACGGCCAGCACAGGTACTAGTGGAACTGGACGTCAGGTCGATGTAACCGGCACTCCGGTTCTGAGTTCTTACACACCAGTTTCTGTGTTCGATAAGACCTGGGTGCTGATAAGCCAGATGAGCGAGGGCGAAGCCTTCGCCAGCGTGTCAGAAACAAAATCAGACCTGATCCTCTACAGTCTGATTGCTTCTCTGTTGGTTGCCGGGGCTGGCATTCTTCTCGCGACTATTCTGGGACGCTCGCTCACACGCCCAATCGTCAGCTTTATTCGCCAGATCCGGATCGGCGCAAGCAACAAAGATCTGAGCATTCGATTTAACGAGCAAGGCGCCCAGGAAATCGTCAGCCTGGCAAGGTCGCTCAACGAGATGATGACCGACCTCGATAGCTTTATGAGCAAGGTTAACGAGACTTCAACCTCACTGAACGAACACGCCCACACCCTGGAAGACGTCACCATGTCGACCAGCACGAAAGTGAATCGTCAGAACGAAGAAGTAAACGCTGCAGCCAACGCAACCAGAGAGGTCAGTGAATCGGTCGGCGAAGTAGCGTCTCATGCAGATAACGCAGCGCAGCACGTTCGCGATACCCGCGGCCGCATTATCAATGGGCACAAACTCTCCGCAGAAGCACGTAAGTCGATCCGTCACCTGCGGGAAAATATGAAGCGCTCAATGACTTCCATTGAAACCCTCGAAACAGAAAGCGAGAGCATCGGTGCAGTACTGGATGTTATCCAGACCATTGCTGAACAGACCAACCTCCTCGCTCTCAATGCCGCCATTGAGGCAGCAAGGGCCGGAGAGCAAGGTCGCGGTTTTGCTGTGGTGGCCGACGAAGTAAGAACACTGGCCAGCCGCACCGGCGAGAGTACCGATGATATACGCAACCGGATTCAGGCCTTGCGAAGCCAGGTACAGAATGTACGTGAAGCAATCTCAGCCTCTGAACAGGACACGCGTGAGTCATTGGATGGCATTGAAAAGACCGTGGAAGAAATGGACGAAGTCGCCTCCAGTGTTGATGGCATCGAACAGATGAGTATGCAGATAGCGGCATCAGCGGAAGAACAGAGCCAGGTAACATCAGTGATTGAAAAGAACGTCGCACACGTTCGCGACCTCTCTGATGAAGTACTCAGCTCTACCGCTGTGATCAGTACCAGCAGCAAGGAACTGGGAGAACTGGCTTCAGTAATGAAGTCTCACCTCGCCCAATATCAGTTCGGAAAGCACTGAGGGCAGCCACGCCCTACTGCAGCGGAACACTCTGTTTCGCTGCATATTCCCCTCTTTATCACTCAATTCAGTGCCCGCTCGGATAAGGCACTTTCAATCCTAAAGCGTGTCCGTTATAAGAGTGGGCGAATTTCTATTCTTAACGGTCAGGTACTTATGGTCACGCTTCATCATCTTGAAAACTCGCGTTCACAACGTATTCTCTGGTTGCTCGAAGAGCTGGGTATCGAATATGAAATCAAGCTTTATAAACGCGATCCTAAAACCAACCTGGCGCCAGATGAACTCAAAGCGATACACCCTCTTGGTAAGTCGCCGCTGATAACAGACGGTGGAAAAGTGATCGCCGAATCCGCTGTGATCATCAACTACCTGATCCGCAACTACGACAAAGATAATCGCTTCACCAATGCCACCGACTCTGATGCCGCCCAGCAAAATGAATACTGGCTGCACTTTGCTGAGGGTTCGCTAATGCCGTATCTGGTTATGAGCCTGGTATTCACCAAAGTAAAAACGGCCCCGATGCCTTTCTTTGTCCGACCGGTAGCCAAAGGAATTGCCGATCAGGTAATGAAGACTTTTATCAGCCCGAACGTTGAGAACTCCCTGCGCTTTATCGAAGATCACCTGAGTAAAAACATGTGGTTCTCTGGAGATGAAATGTCTGCCGCTGACTTTCAGATGATATTCCCTCTGGAAGCTGCCATGACTCGTTCCGACATAGCTTCTAAGCTACCGGCCATCAATGCCTGGGTGAAGAAAGTACATGCACTGCCTGCCTACCAGAATGCACTTAAAAAGGGTGGACCATACGATTACGCCTGATCGTAGAAAAACATTATGATGAATTTTTTTAAGAACACCTGGCTCGTCTGGATTATCGTCCTGACGGGCTGTGCTACTGCAGGCTTGCAGTCTTTAGACACCCAGGAATTATTCGGTAAATCGCTTATTGTAGAGCGTAGAGCTGACTTCAAGGCTGAGGAAGCCGCCTGGTTCAGAGAGGAAGTAAAGCCGGTTCTGGATCAGCGTTGTGTTGTCTGTCATGCCTGTAACGATGCACCGTGCCAGTTAAAACTGACGTCGGCTGAAGGTATTATGAGGGGAGCTAACCCTCAGAAGGTATACCACGGAACACGGCTGACCGCGGCCGAACCGACCCGATTAGGTATCGACGCAGACTCAACTGCTGAATGGCGACAAATGGGGTTCCACTCTGTGCTTAATGAGCGAACTCAAAGCCCGGAAGTAAACCTCGCTAACTCGCTCATTTATCAAATGCTGGCACTGAAGAAAAACGCGCCGGCACCTGAGAATGCACTCCTGAGTGATGACTACAATCTGGCTCTGAATCGCTCCCAGTCCTGCCCGACACGCGAAGAGTTCAATGAGTACGCAGAAGAACACCCCAAATGGGGAATGCCGTACGGACTGCCTGAAATCAGTGACAGCGAGTACAACACTCTGGTGCAGTGGCTTAGAGCCGGCTCGCCGATGTCTCAGCCGAAGCCCCTTTCCGATGAAACTAAACAGACGATCAAAGACTGGGAAACGTACCTGAACGACGACAGCCTGAAACAACAATTGGCTAGTCGGTATATGTACGAACACCTCTTCCTGGCCAGCCTGTATTTTTCGGATGAGCCTCTTTTCCGCGGTATCGACCCGAAACAACGGCCAGAAAACTTCTTCCGCCTGGTGCGTTCGTACACACCACCAGGTCTCCCGATTGAAGTCGTGGCAACACGCCGCCCGTATGACGACCCGGGCGTTAAGCGTATCTATTACCGATTAGAGCGTATAAAAGAAACCATCGTAGCCAAGACTCACATGCCTTACCGCCTCAACGACGAGCGTATGGAATGGATGAAGTCACTGTTCAACGAGCCTGACTACGAAATTACCAGCTTGCCTGGCTACGAGGTTCATATCGCCTCAAATCCTTTTATCGCGTTCCACGACCTGCCTGTGAACTCGCGATATCGCTTTATGCTTGAGGAGTCAGAATACATTATCCGTGGCTTTATCAAGGGGCCGGTTTGTCGTGGGCAAGTTGCGTTGAATGTGATCGACGATCACTTCTGGGCCGTATTTATCGACCCTGATGCCATTGACTCCGGAGAGCTTGCAGACTTCCTCAGCGAGCAGAGCGAGAACCTGCGCTTACCGGGCGAAGCAGAGAGTAACGCAGGGATTCTGAGCAACTGGTTGGAGTACTCAGACCTGCATAAAGACTACCTCGAAGCTAAAAACCAAAAAATGATCGAGCACTTCCCTGAAGGTAGAGAGCTCGATCTGGACCTGATCTGGGACGGCGATGGTCATAACCCGAATGCCGCTTTGACAATTATGAGGCACTTCGACAGCTCGTCTGTTGAGCAGGGTTTTATTGGTCAGCCGACCAAAACGGCCTGGGTAGTCGACTACACACTGCTTGAGCGAATCCACTATCTGTTAGTCGCCGAATTCGACGTCTACGGTAACGTCGGCCATCAGCTGATGACCCGTCTGTATATGGATTTTCTGAGAATGGAGGGCGAACACAACTTCCTTACCTTCCTGCCTCAGAAAAAGCGGATTGAACTGGCCAATTACTGGTATCGGGACGCCAGCGATGAAGTCGATGAGTATCTGGTAAATTATGAAGACTCAGTTATTACTGATCCGGGGATTGAATTTCAGACTCAGGAACAGAAAATCGAACTGTATGGCCTGCTGAAGACCCACCTGAAAGGCGCCACCTCTATGCGCTACGAGTTGTCAGGTGCTGTCACTCCTGAGCGGCTTTCAGCACTCTTACCGATCAATGATGTTGTGGGTAAGCAAGCCACACTGATGCCTGAGATCTCATTCGTTATGATTGATCAGGTGATGGGTGACCCTCAGGTGTTCACGCTATTGAGAGCAAGCGGCCACAGCAACCTGACGGGCCTGCTGTATGAGGAAAACAATCGTCTTCCGGAAGAGGATTACCTGACGATCGTACCTGGGCTTCTTGGCACTTATCCAGCGGCCATTTACCGTGTACCTGAGTACAAGTTAGGTGACTTTATCTCTGGCATTAAGGCGCTTGAATCAGAGGAAGACTATAAGTCGCTGGCAGGACAGTTCGCTGTCCGTCGCACGTCACCAGACTTCTGGCAAAAGAGTGACGAGCTGCATAGCTGGTTCCGTAAGGACAGTCCGCTGAACTACGGCGTGCTCGATTACGCTCGCCTTGAAAACAGGTAAGACGTCAGGCTTCAATACTTCTGAGGCACGGATGCCGGAGTATTGGTGTTAAGACACCAACAAATCAAACACCCACAAAAAAGCCGCATCAGATGCGGCTTCTTTGTGTTCTTGCACAACCGTTAGGCTGCGACTATCGACGCGCGATAACCCATACCGCGTGAATGATACCTGGCAGATAACCCAACAGGGTCAACAGAATATTCAGCCAGAATGCACCACCTATACCAACTTGCAGAAACACACCAAGTGGGGGTACCAGTACTGATAGTAAAATCCGGATAAGATCCATGTCCTACTCTCCATCATAATGAACGTAAAGATATAGATGGCTTATCCGGTCTGAAGTTCAAACTGTTTTACAGGCCAGCACTGCTGAGCAGGTTTTCGATGACTTCTTCATCTGGAATCCGGAAACTCGAATTCGAGTGAACCACCTTACCTTCCGGGTTAATCATGTACTTGTAAAAGTTCCAGCGAGGGTACTGGTCCTGACTGGCGACCTCTTTGAAAAGTGGGTGAGCATTCTCCCCCTTCACAGGTACTGTCGATAACATGGTAAAGGTGACGCCAAAGTTTTTGAAACAGACTTCAGCGGCTTCTGCCTCGTCTTTTGCTTCCTGATTAAAAGAATCAGAAGACACGCCCAGAACGACCAACCCGCGATCCTTATATTTCTCATGAATCGCTTCAAGATCGCCAAACTGATCCGTAAAGCCACAATGGCTCGCCGTATTCACAAGTAATACGGGCTTACCGTCCGTCACATCACACAGGTTCAGCATCTTACTGCTGTGAAGCTGTTTCATCGTATGGTGGTAAATTTCCGGGCAGGATTCTGGATAGCTACCTTCACTTTCTTCAGCCTGAACACTGATGCCTGCAAAGGTTAACGACAGCGCACCGATAAAAAATAACTGCTTGAGTGAATTACGCATGGTTTTCTCCTCAATGTGGTTATTAAGAATAGCAAAAACGCTGACAGGTAAGGAACAGGCCGTCCGGGCGCTGACATGATATTATCCGGCCACATTTCGTACACGCCGCTGAGGCGTGATGTCAGGAGATAGTATGGCGCTCAAGCACTTCATCACTCACAAAATAGCTAAGCTGGAAAAAGAACCAGCAGCCACTGTGACCTACAGCGACCTTGAGGGCGAAGTAGGTGAAGATACTCTGTCGGGTTACTACCAGCGTTGTGCCTCTCAACTGAAGGGTATTCTTTTACAGCGTAGCGGTAAGCGTTACGGTGTGTTCAATCCCGAATCGCCAGCGTTCAGCGCGCTTATCCGCAACTGGCAGAAAG
The DNA here is from genome assembly GCF_002339775.1 of Thalassolituus sp. UBA2590. Taxonomy (NCBI): domain Bacteria; kingdom Pseudomonadati; phylum Pseudomonadota; class Gammaproteobacteria; order Oceanospirillales; family Oceanospirillaceae; genus Thalassolituus; species Thalassolituus sp. UBA2590. Next base: position 20,663 of record NZ_DDKU01000108.1, on the reverse strand, counting down.
AAGCCATGCCGTTTTCGAGCTGGGCACGCAAAGCCATTGCGCACATCAGCGCTAGCCTCGACAGTACCGACCTTCTTGTAGACGGCTATATCGCAGTATTTCACGAAGAGCTGGCGGATGCCGACAAACTCTATATCTTCCACCTGCGCTACAAAGACAGCGTGACGGTCGATGCTAACCTCAACCTGTCAGAAACCCGCTACCTGGACTTCTCAAATACCGGCTTTGGTGTATGCATCAATCTCACCGACTGGGCACAGGATGAAGACGCAAAGTACATCACTTTTTCTTTTGGCCGCGGTGACCGCCCTCTCCAGAACGCTATCCTCGAGGCTATCGGGTTCACGGATACCCTGAATACAACGGCAGAAACAGAGGAGTTCCTTGAAATCGTTGACTCCTACAGTCGTACGCTTCCCGAGGAACAGGCGTTTGAATATAAGTCTAAGGTTGTCGATTACTGCATTGAACAGGACCTGCGTGGCGAACCCGTCGTCTTCGAAGAGCTGGAAAACCACCTCGCCAACGAGACCAATGCAAAACCTGCAGAAGCATTTTCACATTATGTGATAGAGAAGAAGAAAGAGCGTCGTAAGCAACCCACTTCCGCAGGCGCTACTCCCGAAGAACTGGTTGCAGCCGGCGCTCCCGTGGCAGACGTTGCCGATGCCGTGAAAGCAGAGCTGATTCCAGACCGTAAGAAACTCAAAGGATTTATTCGCTTCAGTGGAAAGAATAAAGATCTGAGTCTGAGCTTTTCGGCTGCCCTGCTGGGTAAAGATATTGAATTCAATCCTGCGAACAAATCTCTTCTCATTCACAAGGTGCCAGAGAGCCTTCTCAAGCAACTGTCTGCCAAAAGCACTGATAGCGAAGACTAAACATAAAAAAGCCCGGCGGCTGCCGGGCTCTCATAATCATTAAGTAATCATCAATCTTCGTACTGCTGGTAGCTGTCGATAGTGACCGCCACCTGTGCATGCATAAAGTCACCGTCATGTGGCCACAAAAAAGCGGTCCATGGCGTCAGCGCAAGCGGGTTGATGACGTAGGTGTTATCAATCACCTCGTAATTGATATCGAAGCTCACACCCGCGATAGAGTTTGAGGACGTTTCTGTCCACTCAGCAGCCTCACTGCAGGCCGATTCTCCATCATTGCAAGCGTTAACGTAAAAAGTGAAAACGTCTTCAGTGTTAATGATCGCACCAAGTGACTCCGTCACCGTGCCAGCGTTCGCCTGATAGAAGCGATAGTACTGTGTCTGACGATCGCTTTCGTCATAGTAGGTATAAATGTTTTCGGTGTAGATAAAATCATCACCGCCTTGCTCAGTCACCTGTTCGCCGTACTCAATACCAACACAATTAGCAATCGAGCTATCTACTGAGCCTGCATTGCCTATATTGGTGTAGTCCAGGCCATACGTTGAGGTCAGTTGCTCAGCATCTTCAAAGCTGGTGCTGTCACTGACTTTGACACCTTCGAGTGTCAGCGTCGTACTTTCACCCACAGGCGTGGTGACGCGGCTACCTTCTGCCGACAGCGACCGGTTATTGCTGGCGAACGTCACAGTCAGGTCGGTCAGTGTCATTGCAGTGACACCGGATTCATCCATGTCACCAGTTTCAGTCAGCGTCGCCTCATAACCTGTTTCGGTCGCTGTCAGTTCAAAGTCTTTGCGCCACTCGCTGTCACAGCGGGTGAGCTCGTAAATGCCCTGCTCGTTCGCAGTGACTTTTACAAACTCACGGGTCATACCGGTATAGGCGTATGGATTCATGCTGTCTTCAGCGTTCGGGATACTGGAGTTTTCTTCCGTCACAATCATCCAGATACCCTCTGGTGATTCCGCGCTCAGGCTGCGATCAACTAGCGGCAGACCAGTAAACCCCTGAGGAAAACACCCCGCCAGCGAAAGAGAAAGACCAGCAACGGCCGCAGGTGCCAGAGCAGGTTTAATGAGCTTGAGCATGGATAACTCCATTTAATTTGTTATTCGAGTCGGACACCAGAATACCTGATAAACGCCTGTCTATTATCTCAAAAGGTGCAAAGTGGCCTCATCTGCCCCACATCCGTAAGACAAAATACGCCACCATCGACAAAGCGGCTCCAAGAATCAATCTGTAGACAGCGTTACGTCTAACCGAGTTCGCATAAAGTCTCCATCATGCGGCCACAAGAAAGCAGTTAAAGGCGTCATGGCGAGTGGGTTCAAGACATACTCGTTATCAATCACCTCGAAGTTGATGTCGAAAGTAATCCCCTCAGCCGAAACCGTGCTGGTTTCGGTCCATTCTGCTCCTGCTTCGCAGGCCGTCTCGTCTCCTGTGCCAACGGAACAGGCATGTACGTACATGGTGGCGACGCCCGGTTCAGCCTGCTCATCGCGCCCTAAGTCCGTACTGCTGACGACGATCACCGCCCCCAATGAGCGGGTTAATTCACCGTCGGTATTCTGATTCAGCTCGTAATACTGAATCTGATCAGAAGGGTCGCCTTCCGGCGTATTAAGAATGACCGTGAAGTAGCGCTGGTCAAGCTGCCACTCATCTGTGGTCGATTCGGTCGTTTTCTGACCTACGGATGAACCAACACAATGAACTGGGAGATCAGTGCGGCTTCGAGGCGCCCCCTCAGGCTCAGCATCAGCGTTGCCCAGGTTCACGTAATCCAGCTGAGCAGATGCCGCGAACTCATCAGCAGCATAAAAGTCAGGGGCGTCACTGACCTTTACCCCCTCGACCGAGAGGGCCAGGTTTTCTCCGGCTGGCTGCGTTATTTTGCTTCCCGAGACGGTTAGCGTCTGGTTATCTGCCCCGTAAACAACACTGAACTGCGTCGTAGTCGTGTACTCAACGCCACCCTCATCCGGAGCAGTAGTTTCAGAATAGGTTGCATCGTAGCCTGTCTCGGTTGCGGTAAGTTCATATTCATCTCGCCAACTGCCATCACAGCGGGTGAGAACATAAATGCCATCACCGTTCTCAGTAACAGAAACAAACTCCCGATTCGTTTTCTCAAATAAGAAAGGGTTCATCGAATCTCCTGAATTAGGAATTTCAGAAGATTCTTCAGACACAAGCATCCAGATACCTTCCGGAGAATCTGTCGTAAGGTTGCTGTTCACCTCAGGTAATGCTGTAGAGAAAACCGGGTTATCGACTCCTGAATCACTGCCGTTATCAACTTCTGGCTCACTGCCGTTATCCGTCTCGGAATCTTCATTAGGAGCTTCATTGACTGGTTTATCACCTGAGCTGTCCGCGACCTCTCCGTTGTCAGTTGTTGCATCATCTGCTCCGCAACCAGACATTAATGCACTGAAGGTAAACACAAGGGCAAGTGGGGAAAGAGCACGCCAACGTATTGTTTCTGAATTCTGCATTGTTGTTATCCTTATCATATTTGATACACCTACCAGCTCCGACGAACCTGCATTGAGAAGAGTTCCTGACTGATATGTGATTTCAGAGAAAAGTGTACCAATTCTCTACCCCAATACGACAATGCAGGTTACGCCAGAATCCATTGGCTCGATCCGTCTGCCTTCGCTATCGTGGACTGTTAATCATTCACAAACTCTGCAAGGATGCACAGATGAATACGATTCCTGACTGGCAAGCGCCACTTAAACGTACCTTCGGCTTTGATCAGCTACGCGAAGGCCAGCAACCCGTTGTTGAGGCCATACTGGCCGAGCGATCTGCCGCTGCGATTTTCCCAACGGGTTCAGGTAAGTCCCTCTGCTATCAGCTACCCGCCCTGTTGCTTCCGAACCTGACCTTAGTGGTGTCGCCGCTGTTAGCACTGATGCAGGATCAGGTGGCTTTTCTTCGTAGCAAAGGCGTTGCCGCTGCCAGCCTCGACTCCACTCTCAGCCGCAAAGAGTTGACCTCAGTACAGCAAGGCGTTCGCTGCGGTGAAATAAAGATTCTTTTTATCTCAGTGGAGCGTTTAAAAAATGAGCGTTTCCGCGAATTTATCCGGGGGGTTGCTATTTCTTTGCTGGTCGTCGACGAAGCCCACTGTATTTCAGAATGGGGCCATAACTTCCGCCCGGATTACCTGAAACTGCCCCACTGGCGTCGCGAATTTAATATCCCGCAATCTTTGCTCTTAACAGCAACGGCGACACAGCCCGTCGTAGAAGACATGCGCCGACATTTTGATATCGTGGAATCCGATGTCATCAGTACCGGTTTCTATCGGCCAAACCTTCGATTATTAGTTCAGCCCACGCCAGTACATGAACGCATACACAAATCTGCTCAATGGTTAAATCACCGGATCAAAAAAGGCGAACCTTTCGGCAGTATTATTTATGTCACACAGCAGAACACCGCCGACGAAGTCGCCATCCAGTTAAGCCAGATGGTATCCGTGCCGGTGGAGTCCTATCATGCAGGCCTTGCCAGCGAGAGACGTCAGGAGATTCAGCAGCGTTTTATGTCAGGGACGACACCCTGCATCGTGGCGACCATTGCCTTTGGTATGGGCATCGACAAAAGCAATATCCGTCAGGTACTGCATTATGACTTACCGAAGTCGATAGAAAACTACAGTCAGGAAATCGGCCGCGCCGGGCGTGACCGGAATCCCTCCGACTGTGTATTGCTCGCCGATTTAAGTGGCTTAACCGTGCTTGAGAATTTCACCTACGGCGATACGCCAACCCTCGGGGCGATTAAGCGTTTACTCACCACCATCAGTACAGATACCGCTGTAAACAGCAATGGCTCTGGCCGTTGGGAGACCATGATGCAGCCGCTGTCGAACCAGACAGATATCCGCCCACTGCCGTTAAAAACATTGCTTGTGCATTTAGAAATGGCTGGACGAGTCACCCCGCTCTACAGCTACTATGCCGAATACCGTTTTAAGCCAGAATCCGAAAGCGCCCTGCTCGCTCAGTTCAGTGGCGAGCGGCAGACGTTTATTCAGACGCTGTTAAATCACAGTAAAAAAGGCCGCACCTGGTACAGCCTGGATATGGATGCACTAATTCATAGCCTTGGACCGGAAGCGCGCTCGCGTGCAGTGAAAGCCTTAGAATATTGTGCTGAACAGCAGTGGTTAACGCTAGAAATAAAGCAGATGACCGAGGTGTATGAGGTAAAATCTTGGCAAGTATCCGAGACCGACGCCATTGCCGATGAACTGCACCAGAGCTTTATGGCCCATCAGAACAGTGATATTCAACGCCTTCACAATATGGTGAACCTGTTTCAGTCCCAGCAGTGTTTAAGCCGACAACTGGCCGTGTATTTTAATGATCATTCGATGGCACAGGATTGCGGCCACTGTTCTGTCTGCATGGATAAATGGCAGCCCTGGCCGCAGAACAGTGTCGTGAATGCACCTGAGCCTTCTGTTATTCAGGGAATGGTGTCGGAGTTTAATCAGGCGTATCAGGCGATGTTTAAACTGCTGCCTGAGCCTGAAACTCAGACCCGGTTTTTAAGTGGTATGACGAGCCCGTGGCTGACTAAAGTAAAAGTCAGAAAACTTGCGAATTATGCAGCACTCGAGCAAGTACCGTATGCTGCCGTGCTGAATGCGTTACAGAGCTAACGCTCGGACATTAAGATTTTTTACCGGCGTTATCCGCAATCCGGCGGATAACCCGCGACGCTGCCACAAAGCCAAACGTGCCCGTGACCATAGTGGCGGAGCCAAAGCCACTGTTGCAGTCGAGGCGCGTACTTTCGCCCGCGAAGGCTTTCGTCTGACATACAGTGCCATCACTGCCCGGGTACACCAGCTGCTCGGTCGAGAACACACAAGGAATCGAATAATTACGCGACGCATTGCGTGAAAACCCATACTCACGGCGCAACAGCGAACGTACTTTACGCGCGAGCGGATCATTGAAGGTTTTATTCAGATCACCGACCTGAATCTGCGTCGGGTCCGTCTGACCACCAGCCGCCCCCGTGGTAACGATACGAATCTTGCGACGCTTACAGAAGGCAATCAGCGCGGCTTTGTTCTTTACACTATCGATGCAATCGATCACGTAATCCATATCCGGCGTGATCTGCTCTTCCAGATTCGAAGCCGTGACAAACGCCATACGAGCATCGACATCGATCTCAGGATTAATGTCTTTTAAACGCTCAGCAACCGCTTCGCACTTGAGCTTACCGACCGAGCTGGTCATGGCGTGAATCTGTCGATTGGTGTTGGTGACACAGATATCGTCCATGTCGATCAGAGTGATCTTACCCACCCCGGTACGCGCCAGAGCTTCCGCCGCCCAGCTACCGACACCACCAATACCAATCACACAGACGTGTGCATCGTGCAGGCGTTGCAAGCCGTCTGCACCGTATAAACGGCCAATACCGCCGAAACGGTCGAGGTAGGATGGACTCATCGAAGAAGACATTATGGAACTCAGAGATCAAAAACGTGGGAAGATTATATCAGCTTAACTGCCGACTCTCTTCTTCCCTGAGCGTCAGTACTTCGAACCCTTCGGCCGTTACGGCAATAGATTCGTAGGTCCTCGCTCTAACAGATGGGATCAATCTTCGGATGGAACAAAAGCAAAACCGTTCTTTCCGTCTTTCTTTACCCGATACATGGCGGCATCTGCGGCTTTAAGCAGTGATTCGAGATCCTCCCCATCGTCAGGGAAGTTAGCAATGCCGATACTGGCGCTGACCCGGGCCTGGGCGCCCTCAACCGGGATTGGCTCGTGCAGGCAATCCAGAATACGCTGAGCCATACGTTCAGAATCTGCTCGCGAGCTGGCGTGAGATAGCAGTACATATTCGTCCCCACCAATCCGGGCCAGCAGGTCGCTCTCACAAATAACCTCCTGTAAGCGTCTGGCCACTTCACGCAACACCTCATCACCGGCACTGTGGCTGAAGTTGTCATTGATTGCTTTGAAGCCATCCAGGTCAATAAACATCAGCCAGAGTGGCTGTTTATCAAGGGCGGCATGAGCGAGTTCAGCGTCGGCGGCCTCCTGCATGTAGTGCAGGCTATGCACACCCGTAAGAGCATCCTTCATCGCAATATCATGCAGCCTGGAGCGCGCTGACTCGACTTCTTCCAACGCCTCGTACAATTCGGTGAAATCATACTCGACCACCAGAAACAGGAAATCCCCATTCAACGGATGGCGGGTACGGCGAATATCCAGGCTATGGCGGCGCGGCCCATTGGCGGTTTGCATGATGTAGTCCCAGCGGCCTTCTTCTCCTGCCTGCACCCGCTTGAGGCAGGTTTGTCCGTCAGCAGGGTCTGCAAAGCGGGCAACAAAAGGAGAGATATCTGCTGCCAGAGACTGGCCATGGATATAGTTATAAGCATCGGTTGCCGCAGGGTTTTCTACCACGGGTGTACCATCCAGGGTGAAGGTAGTTGCAGGCACCCGCGTATAGCGCATCGCCTCCATCAAGAGCAGATTTTCGGGCTGCTCCCCCATGTTCACCTGTTCATTGATGTAGGCAATGATGCCCCGATGGCGGTCTGGCCCCAACAGCACTGCCCGGTGCATCATCAACAACGTCTTAGGTTTACCGTTCGGATAGGTTGTCCAGGGGTCAACGGTAAGGCCTTCGCGCACCGCGAGCTCAAAGGTTTGCAACGTACGGTCACGCGCGCCCTGAGTATCACCTGACAGATCTTTGTCGATCAGTGCTTGCACCGAATCCAGCCCCCAGAAGGCAACCGCTGCTGAGTTGCCCCACCACCAACCGTGCTTATCGATATCGAACACCCAAACAACGTTGGGTATCAGTTCATAAAGCTTCAATTCCTCAATGGTATCGATATGAACCAGATGACCATACTGACTGAGATTTACCACGGTTGAACAACGACCTCGACGACGTTGATAGTGCTTTCCTCTGCTAGTTGAAACTCACAAGTCCGCTGTGAGATGGATTGTAGATAACAAGTACGTTCAACTATAGCAGGAGTCTATCTGACTGCTACTGACTCAGACCTGACTACAGTTTCCAGTGGCCCAGATTGCCTAACTCAATTCCGCACACTTGCTTGAAAAGATGGCGCCCCTACAAATTCACCAACTGAATCCTTGGCCCGTCATCCAGCAACTGCCGGTACAACTGATCGACGATCTGAGGGTTACGGACGTCTTCGAGAGAAATTCGCCCCATCATTTGCATGATGAGCTGATTGATGCCCCCCCAACCGTCTGAGAGATTACAGGTATCAGTGATATCACAGACGTGATGATCCTGAGAGCACTCAGTCAGGGCAATAGGGCCTTCAAACGCTTCAACTACATCCCGTACGCTGATCTGTGCAGGTGGTCGGGCGATGCGATAACCGCCTTTCGCACCGCGGCGTGCGATTACAAGGCCGCTATCGACCAGTGCCTTCATCACTTTGCGTACGGTCGGAACGTTGAGACCAGTGGTCGATGAAATGTCATCCACCGACTGCTGAACCGCGCCCTGCGCCGCCAGGTGATTAAGCACCACGATTCCGTAATCTGTGAGTTTGCCGATTCTGAGCATCTGTCTTTCCTGTGGATCAGGCCGCCGTGTTTTTCTTAGAACCCGATTGAGAATCATTGTCGATTCGTCAGCATTCATGGGCTTTGATACAATCCTGACACAAAGCATACCAACTTGGTATTCTTTCTGTACAGACAGAGAGTACCTGAGTAAAATACTCAGTTATTGACGCCAGTTCTGATAAACTGCCGCTCGATAACGATGTACCCGATGCACCTATGATGCGACGCGAGAGAAGTAGCTATGGCCACCAACGCTGAAATTGAAAGCCAGATCAAAGCCCGTGAATACAAAGCCGGCTTCGTCACCAACATTGAGTCCGAGACCCTGCCACCGGGGCTGGATGAAGATGTGGTGCGCTTTATTTCGGCTAAAAAAGGTGAGCCAGAGTGGCTGACAGAGTGGCGCTTAAAAGCATATCGCGAATGGCTGACGATGGAAGAGCCTGACTGGGCGCACTTGGGTTACCCTGAAATCGATTATCAAGGCGTGTCTTACTACTCTGCGCCTAAGAGCATGGAAGACAAACCAAAATCGCTTGATGAAGTCGACCCAGAGCTGCTGGAAACCTACAACAAGTTGGGTATCCCACTGCACGAGCAAATGGCACTTGCGGGCGTTGCCGTTGATGCCGTGTTCGACTCAGTATCCGTCGCGACTACATTCCGCGAAAAGCTGGAAGAAGCTGGCGTTATCTTTATGCCGATTTCAGAAGCCGTTCACGAGTACCCAGAGCTGATCAAGAAGTACATGGGCTCTGTTGTACCTCAGCGCGATAACTTCTTTGCAGCACTGAACTGCGCCGTGTTCTCCGATGGTTCCTTTGTGTATATCCCGAAAGGGGTTCGCTGCCCGATGGAACTGTCTACGTATTTCCGTATCAACGAAGCCATGACCGGCCAGTTTGAGCGTACTTTAATTGTCGCCGATGAAGGTTCGTACGTCAGTTACCTCGAAGGCTGTACTGCACCGATGCGTGATGAAAACCAGCTGCACGCAGCCGTTGTAGAGCTGGTCGCTCTTGATGGTGCTGAAATTAAGTACAGCACAGTACAGAACTGGTACCCAGGCGATGAAAACGGCAAAGGCGGTATCTACAACTTCGTGACCAAGCGTGCGGTTGCTCATACCAACGCTAAAGTCAGCTGGACTCAGGTTGAAACCGGTTCTGCCGTCACCTGGAAGTACCCAAGCTGTGTACTGAAAGGTGACAACAGCATTGGCGAATTTTATTCCGTTGCCCTGACCAATAATTATCAGCAAGCCGACACCGGCACCAAGATGATTCACATGGGTAAGAACACTAAGTCGACCATTATTTCGAAAGGTATTTCTGCGGGTAAAAGTCAGAATGCTTATCGCGGCTTAGTGCGAATGGGTCCAATGGCGGAAGGTGCGCGTAACTTCACTCAGTGCGATTCTCTGCTCTTAGGCGATAAGTGTGGTGCTCATACCTTCCCATATATTGAGAGCAAGCACCCAAGTGCTGTAGTAGAACACGAAGCAACGACATCGACCGTAAGCGATGATCAGTTGTTCCTGTGTCAGCAGCGCGGCATCGATACCGAGAAAGCGGTATCCATGATTGTTAACGGGTTCTGTAAAGAAGTATTTAAAGAGTTGCCGATGGAGTTTGCCGTAGAGGCAGGAAAGCTGCTCGAAATATCCCTAGAAGGCTCCGTAGGCTAAATCTGCTATTGCGCTCGGCCGGGCATTGTTAAAAATTTTTTCGGGATGCTCATGTATGACTTATACACTCCGCTCCCTCAAAAATTTTTGCCTCCCCCGGCCTTCGCTCACGACGCAGATTGTTTTACTCGAAAGCGTTAGTCGTTAAGACGCGAATTATGGGAGATTGGAAGAATTTGAGGCTCAGCCAACCTTCTTCCGATCTACCGAAAAATTGAAATTTGAACACTAACCGTCTGCCACCAGACGAAAGGTTAAAGAAATGATCGAGATTAAAGACCTCAAGGCCAGCGTTGAAGAAAAAGACATTCTCAAAGGCCTGAACCTGAACATCGGCCCAGGTGAAGTACACGCCATCATGGGTCCGAACGGTGCCGGTAAAAGTACCCTGGGTAACGTACTGGCGGGTCGTGAAGGCTACGAAGTGACTGGCGGTTCGGCCACGTTGAATGGCAAAGATATTCTCGATCTTGATCCAGAAGAGCGCGCTCGCGAAGGTCTGTTTCTGGCATTTCAGTATCCGGTCGAAATTCCGGGCGTATCAAACCTCGAATTCCTGAAGGCCTCTGTTGATGCAGTACGTGAACAACAAGGCAAGCCAGCGTTAGATTCTGTTCAGTTTTTAAAACTTGCTCGTGAAAAGTGCAAAGCAGTAAACCTCGATCAGAGCTTCCTCAAGCGTGGCGTTAACGAAGGTTTTTCTGGTGGTGAGAAAAAGCGTAACGAGCTGATGCAGATGATGCTGCTGGAACCAAGCCTGTGCATCCTCGATGAAACCGACTCCGGTCTGGATATCGATGCCCTACAGGTGGTCGCTGATGGTGTGAACGCAATGCGCGATGCTAACCGCAGCTTTATCGTAGTTACCCACTACCAGCGTCTGCTCGACTATATCGTGCCAGACTATGTTCACGTTCTGGCGAATGGCCGCATCGTGAAATCCGGCGGTAAAGAACTGGCGCTGGAGCTGGAAGAAAAAGGCTACGGCTGGCTGGAAAACGGTAACGAAAACGGAGCTGAGTGATATGGCCGCTGAATTTATTGCCCAGCAGCTTGAACTTGCAAAAGGCATCAGCCCACTGGCATGGCTCGAATCAACAAATGAGCGCGGCCAACAGGCCTTCGCTGAAGCCACTGTGCCTACACGTAAAACCGAAGACTGGAAATACACCTCACTGTATAACCTGACTGAAACCGGCTTTGCCAACAGTGCTCCGCACGCTCAGGCGCATGCACCGGTTGTTCCGGGTCTTCAGGCTAATCGCCTTGTAGTTGCTAACGGCGAGCTGGATACTTCCGCATCAGACGCTGCTGCACTCGAGCTGGTCGTTCGTTTCCGTGACGCTCGCCCGGAACAGCAGGAAGCCATTCGTGAACTATTAGGCAATGTAAAAGGTGAGCGCGGACATTTGTTTGCCGACCTCAATGACGCCAGCATTAACGATGGCTTGTTTGTTCTGGTCGAGAAGAACCAACGCCTCGAGCACCCGCTGCACATTGTCTACGCCAACACCGTAGGCGATGCACCTTTTACCGTTAATACGCGTTTATTGATCGCTCTCGAACAGGGTTCTGACGCCACGATCATCGAGCACTATGCGGGTGACGATACTGTCGATGGTAAGCAGAATAATTTCACCAATGCGGTTACTGAAATCCGCGTTGGCGATAACGCCAAACTGGTGCATTACCGCATGCAACTGATGGCAGAGTCTGCATTTCATATTGGCGGTACCTTTATCGATCTGCAGCGTGATTCGCGTTACGAAGGTTTTCATTTAGGTCTGGGTTCTGCCCTCACCCGCAATGACATTATCGTGAACCATAATGTTGGCGGTTCGCACTGCGAAATGAACGGTGTCTATGTTCCGCAGAACAAACAGGTCATTGATTTTCATACCTGCGTTGAGCACAAAGCAGCGCACTGTACGACCGACGAAGTGTTCCGCGGCATTATGAATGATAAAGCCAAAGCAACTTTTAACGGCCGTATTCATATTCATCCGGATGCCCAGAAAACGCTGGCTGAACTGAGCAACAAAAACCTGCTGCTGACAAACACCGCCGAGATCAACACCAAGCCTGAGCTTGAGATCTACGCTGATGACGTTCAGTGCGCACACGGTGCCACCGTCGCTCAGCTTGAAGAAAAAGCCCGCTTCTATCTGCAAAGCCGTGGTATCAGCGCCGCCGATGCTGAAGTGATGCTGAGCTTTGGTTTTATCAATGAACTGCTGAATGGTCTGAACGATGAAGCGCTGGGCCTTTGGCTACGCCCTCAGTTGGCAAAACGCTTTGGTCGAGATGACGATCTGTCCGCTCAACTCTCTGGAGAGCTGTAAGAATGACTCAGGCGCTGATTAACGACATCCGTGCACAATTCCCGGCACTTCATCAGGAAGTGAACGGCAAGCCGCTGGTTTACCTCGATAACGGCGCGACCACTCAAAAGCCGCAATGCGTTATTGATGCGCTGAGTGATTATTATCGCCTGAATAATTCGAATGTTCACCGTGGCGCTCACACGTTGAGTGATCGCGCTACCCAGCAGTTTGAAGATGCACGTAAAACCCTGCAGGTATTTTTGAACGCGAAAAAATCAGAAGAAGTCGTCTGGACCCGTGGCACAACCGAGTCGATTAATCTGGTTGCTGCGACCTGGGGCCGTCAGAACATCAAAGCCGGTGACGAAATACTGGTCACAGGCATGGAGCACCACTCGAACATCGTTCCGTGGCAGATGCTGTGTGAGCAGACAGGTGCAACACTTCGTCCTATTCCGGTAAAAGATAATGGCGAGTTGGATATGGAAGCGTTTACTTCCATGCTCAACGATAAGGTAAAACTAGTGGGCGTTGTTCATGTGTCCAACGCATTAGGCACGATTAATCCCGTCGCTGACATTATTAAGATGTCTCACGATGTAGGTGCCAAAGTACTGGTTGATGGTGCCCAGGCCGTTGCCCACTGGGATGTCGATGTGCAGGCACTCGATGTCGACTTCTACGCCTTCTCTGGTCATAAGCTGTTCGGCCCGACTGGTATCGGTGTGCTGTACGGCAAAGAAGAACTGCTGAATGCCATGCCGCCTTATCAGGGCGGAGGTGAAATGATTGAGCACTGCTCTTTCGATGGTACAACCTACAATGTTCTGCCCTTTAAATTTGAAGCAGGCACCCCCAACATTGCTGGGGCCATCGGTTTGGCTGCCGCGGTTAGTTATCTGAATGGCGTGGACCGTGCAGCACTTGAGCAACACGAGAATGCGCTGCTCGTACGTGCCAACGAACTGGCCGACGAGATTGGCGGTATCCGTAAAATCGGTACTGCACCACATAAAGCGAGCGTATTCAGCTTCCTGTTGGATGGTGCACACCCTGCTGACGTCGGTACTCTGCTCGACCAGCAAGGCATTGCCGTTCGCACTGGCCATCACTGTGCGATGCCATTGATGAACCAGTTTAAGGTGCCGGGTACAGTTCGTGCCTCGTTCAGTTTTTATAACACCATGGACGATGTTGAGCGCCTGTTTGCTGGCCTTGAAAAAGCCAAAATGTTTTTACTCTAAGGTGATCCGGCTATGAATATTGAGACTTATGATCCAAATGCTAAAGCAGAAGTCTCCATGACGGAGGCAGCGATTGCACACGTGCGTAAGCAGCTGAGCAAAAACCCAGACATGAAAGGTATTCGCCTTGCAGTCAAAAAGAGTGGCTGTTCAGGCTTTAAATATGATGTCGAATTCGTTGATGATGAAAAGTCAGAAGACGATGCGATTCAGGTAGCCGACGACGTGACCCTTTACGTTGCAGCAGACGCCCGTGCCTATGTCCGTGGTACAGTGATCGACTTCACCAAAGAAGGCCTGAACAGCACCATTACCTTCAACAACCCGAACGCCAAAGATCTGTGTGGCTGCGGTGAAAGTTTCAGCGTCTGAAGCTCAATTAAACTGGTCTGCTTAAACGGCTTGAGCCTCCAGCCGTTTAAGTAATTTCTTACACCGCAATGCCATCTCTTCTTTTTCAAGAGCCTGTAACGCTTCATGCATCAAGGAATAGGCCTTAATCAATAGCTGATTATCTGAGCAGTCCTGATGCATACCATTCACCAGTCGAATTACGGCTGGGTAATCCCCAAAGGATGCGTAATCCTGCGCGAGTGTGAATCGCACTTCGTAGCTTGTCGGTTTGAAGTCAGGGATGACGCTGCGGGTCTGGTTATAAATTCGCTTAAGCTGGGCCTGATGTCCTTTATGCAGCTTATAAGCCATGTAGTCGTCGGCAAACTCAGGCAGATCTTCTTTGTTTCCGGTAGCCGTTAAAAATTCGAAATATTCATCATTGAGCGACAGGTCCTGCCCATGACGATCCAGTGTTTTCTTATATAAGCGATTGACGCCCTCATAGTCGCCTTCTTTGATCAGAACACTGATCTTCGCCCGGCTACGCTCTACTTCGCTCCGATATATCGGAGCATCCCCCGTCTGCGCTCGCGCGTAAAAACCAAGCTTTTCCTGATACTGGAAAACCACGTAGCCGAGGAGGTGAAAGATAACCACCATATAGAAATTAGAAATGACTGATTGCAGAATCATGCTCGCCCACTCGAATCCAGAGAAGACCATGTAAGAAAGCAACCCAACAGACGAACTCATCAATAAAAGAAGACCAATCAGAATGCCGTACGGTAAGCCCACAGCACTGACAATACGTAATATATTCTGTGGCGCAAACGACGCCAGTACGCGATCGGTTAACGCAAAATTAATCAGAAAGGCGGGAATACTGAGCACAACCAAGGCGCCAAGTAGCCCGGTAATCCCTGCACCCAAATAATGGTATGAGCCGATCCCACCTGCGGTAATCAGGATAATTAAACCAATCATTTTGAAAATAATCACGATGCCACCCGAGAAGGCTTCACTCAGATCGGGAGGAGACATATTTCCCGCGGCCGTCTCTTCCAGGCATTGAAAGC
>NZ_DDKU01000108.1:0-5155 GCF_002339775.1 Thalassolituus sp. UBA2590 | reverse complement strand
TTCGTAAGAATCCCCGCCGAGATCAGCCCAGCCACAGCCCCCACGATAGGCACAAAGAACAGAACACCGCTGATTGCAGACAGTACAACTATCAGAGTCATAACCGGAACGGTTAGTGGATACCGGAAGGTTTCAGAGAGGCGTTCCCAGAAGGGTTCAGCCGTGTACGCTGATCCCAGTGACTCGAGCGTCGCGCCACATTTGCAGCAGTAGCGGTCCTCCCCCCTTTCAGACTCCAGTGTGCAGGTATCACATACCCGACTGTCGCAATGAGTACAGTACCAGGTGGCGGCTTCGGTAGGATGATATTTGCAATACTTCATTTATGCCCCCATCGCCAGTTGTTCAGCAACGCTGACATAATATTGTTGCTTGTCTGCCCGATTCTGACGGCTGTGTGCTTTGGCCAGACTGATCGCCACCCGGCTTAATTCAGATGATTTTGCGTTGCGCTTTTTCAATAGAGAAAAGATCTCTTCTGAGAAACTGAGATCCTCTAAGTGAGAGAAATTTGAGCCACAGATCGCCAACGTTTCTGAATCAATATGCTTAAGGTACGGCCTTACATCCGCCCAAATATCTCGTTGCCGAATCAAATCTTCGTCCGCCGTATTTTCGTAGCGAAGAACTTTTTTCAGGCTCACCAGCCAGGTCTTATTTCTGCGTAATTTAAGCAGGTTGTACTGAAGTAGCAGTAATTCAAACTCCTCACCATAGGTCGCAATTGCCTGCTCTATACGATGCTGAGCAGTATCAAAGCGATACTTCTCAATGGCAGCGTATATCTCCGCAAGTTGCTGACGATAAGGTTCGGTATCATCTTCAGGCGTTTCGATGTATTCGAATTTAAGTAACTCAGGGCGAATCAGAGCCAGCGCCCCAACAGACAATGCACCAGCAACAAAACCACCAGCATGAGCCATAAAGGCGACGTTACTGTCAGGGTCTGAATAAAAGCTGATCAGCTCTTTGCCGATATACACCGGCAGAAGAATCATCGCCGGTGCCCGGAAGTAACCAACGATCAGATAGAACCAATAAAAGAAGCGAATAGTCTGCCATCGATAAATAATCAGATACATTGCCATTACCGCCGACAATGAGCCCGAAGCACCGACCAAAGGTTGTTCTGAAGTGAAATCCACCGCTGCATGTGAAATACCAGCCACAATACCGCCGAGCAGATACAGCCCAAGAAAAGACAGGTGCCCGAGAACGGCTTCAACGACAAAGCCACAAATCATCAGAAACATCATGTTCCCCATCAGGTGCATAAAATCACCGTGGAGAAACTGATACATGAAAAGGTCAATCACCGAGAGGTCGTTCGGCTTCACACCAAAACGCACACTACTGATACTGTCTATCTGCTCATTGATCTCAGAGCGGCGATCAACCCACTCGTAATAAAAGCTCGGGTAAAACAACGAGGGGCCGTTCGCTTCAAGGTATTTATAGAACCCCCTGTCTGTCACAACCGCAGTTGCGACCGGAAAAATCATGTCGTCTTCATGATATGCCCGCAGCTCTTCGAGGTGCTCAATGTCGCCCTGTTGTTCCAGATAAGTCTGGTAGTGTGGCCATTCATCTTCAAGGTACCTCGACTCATTGTACGCAGTGATTGCATTAATGTAGCGCTCGGTATCGCCGCTCTGATAGAGAAAAAATACGAGGATATTCAGAAGGATGATACCGATCAGAACAATCGGCGGGTGACTCCAGTTCAGGCGCCGCTCAACGGGAAGGATAATCATGTAGTAGCTGTCCTTGTCGCTCGTGGCAGGGCTCCAGCCCACCACCCTGTAAACTCTGCCAGCTTAAACTGCTTCCCCTCGTCGGACAACTCTACAAACTCAGTTCCCGTGTGCTAACTGAGTGAATAAAGTATCGCCAATCCTGTTAGAATACGCGTTTTATCCAGATCACAGGTTGAATCCATGTCTATTGAACGTCGAATGGTGGTTGCCAACGATAATTGTCCTGCTCGCATGGTGCCGTCCGGCACGCCGACGACAATCAGCGCCGGTACCTTCGTCACCATCAATCAGGCATTGGGTGGTAATTATACGGTGACGGTGAACGGCAATATGATGCGCGTCGATGGTACAGATGCGGCTGCGCTTGGGCTTGAGTCTGAGAGCATCACCTTCGATGACCCAGGTGACGGTCAGGTTCACAAAGAACAGATTGAGCAGGCTCTTCGCACCATCTTCGATCCTGAAATTCCGATCAACCTTCTCGATCTCGGGCTGATCTACGGTATCGATATCGAGGGTACCGACGTCAATATCCGCATGACACTGACAGCCCCTACCTGCGGTATGGGGCCCGTTCTGGTTTCTGATGTGAAATACCGTGTCGCAAAAGTTCCTAATGTCACTTCTGTCAATGTTGAGCTGGTATTCGATCCACCGTGGAGCCGCGACATGATGACCGAAGAAGCCCAACTTGAGGCCGGACTCTTCTTCTGACTCACTGACCAGTCGTTCGCGGTAAACTGGCTATTTCAACAATGGCCGGATATGATGTTACCAGTTTGGCAACATTGCCGATGCATTAGTAATAATAAAAATAAAATAGCAATAAAAAGTGGCCGTCTGGCCCAGGCGAGCAATGAACGACTTGTATTTTACGGCGCTGACCGAGGCCTTGCATGAGGCTGAGATTTGCACGCCGACCCTAGTACTGGATAAGGAACGTCTGGATAGAAATATTGACCACCTTATCGACGTACTGAATAAAGGGTTCGACTATCGCCTTGTCACCAAGTCGTTGCCCTCAATTCCACTGCTTCAGTACATTATGCGACGCACTGGCAGTCAAAGGCTGATGTGCTTCCATCTACCCTTTCTGCTGCAAATCGTGAATCAGATTCCGTCTGCCGACATTCTGATGGGAAAACCTCTTCCCATTCGCGCAGCACGCCATTTTTATAACTGGCATAATAAGCAAACCAGCAGTATGTGCTTCTCTCCAGATCTCCAACTGCAGTGGCTGATAGATAGCCCTCGCCGATTAGCTCAATACGGCCAGTTTGCCCGGGAGAACAATCTGACCATCAGGGTGAGCCTTGAAATCGACGTAGGTATGCATCGGGGTGGCTTCCGGAGCAGCAGTGAATTCACCGAAGCTTTACGGATAATTCAGAACTCAGACCACCTGATACTGACCGGCTTAATGGGCTACGAGGCTCATATCCCACACATTCCAGCTATTCTCGGTGGCGCCCGGCGTGCGTTTGCAGATGCCCGGGGGCGATACAGCAACTTCCTTCAAGCGGTAGAAGTTGAACTGGGAAAAGATGCCCTCAAAGACCTGACGCTTAATACTGGTGGTAGCTCAACTTACACCATGTACACCGACAACAGCTTTGTATCAGAGATCGCGGCTGGTTCAGCATTGGTCAAACCCAAGAACTATGATGTCGATACTCTGGAGCATCATGTTGCCGCTGCCTACATAGCCGCGCCTGTTCTCAAGAAGGTAGAGCGACCAGAGATTCCGCTATCACCGGCTGTGTCGGCAATTCTCCGCTGGACTGGATTCCTGCCAGCTCAAGGAGCTTTTATCTACGGCGGTAACTGGCTTGCAAAACCTGTCTACCCAAGGGAAACGGAACAGGTTCGTCTTCATGGCCGATCCAGCAATCAGGAGCTGTACGGTTTTCCGAAGGATACAAAGATCGAAGAAGATGACTATATTTTCCTGAGGCCGACTCAGAGTGAGTCTGTGTTCCGCCAGTTTGGTCATATTGCTATCTATGAGAATGGCAAAGTTACCGACTGGTGGTCGGTATTCCAGGAAGAGCACAACGAAGGGAATTCCGCCGAATCGTTACTCGAATCGGCGCAAAAGCGAAGCTACCGTCTATAAAGAGAACCGTTCTGCATGCTCCTGTAACGTCCGGGCCAGAGCGCGCTGCTCTTCTGCAGTTTTTCGCATGAAGTTTCCGGTCGCGGCAGTGTGCCGGGAGATATTAAATATGTTCTTCGCCCGGGTCGACACTTCACCGTTGGTCTGCACCTGTTCCTCCGCAGCAGCGGCGATTTGATCAGACATATCGCGAATGTCTGCGACGGCATCACGAATCAGAGATAACTCCTGACTTAGAGTGCCAGACAGAGAGACGGCTCCAGTCACCACATCTTTCGAGCCCTCAACCGCTTTAAACGCCTCCTGAGTCTGCGACTGGAACTGACTGACAATCTGCTCGATTTCATGCGTAGATTCCTGGGTTCTTTGCGCCAGACTACGAACCTCATCAGCTACGACGGCAAAGCCACGCCCCTGCTCCCCAGCACGGGCTGCCTCAATAGCGGCATTCAGTGCCAACAGGTTGGTTTGCTCTGCAATCGCCTTGATCACACCAAGTACGCTACCAATAGACTCGCTTCGCCCATGAAGCTCCCTGATCACCCCGGCAACAGATGTCATGGTCTCGTCCAGACTCGCAATTTTACCTACGTTCTCCTGAACAACTCCGACACTTTTACCAATCGTGTTATCCGCAGAATCTGTCTGCTCAGACATATTGTGAATATTCACTGCAATATCACGAGCCGCGATTTCAAGCTGGCCGACAGACTCGACAACAGATTCAGTCTCTGTCTGTTGCTGTTTCATACCTTTGGTACTTAGTGAGATCGTCGCGTGGTTCTGAATAGCGATCAAAGACAGTTGTTTCGATGTGCTGTCGATTGAATGGATCATATCCGCAATCTGTGCCTGCATGCTGTTAAAGGCTCTCGCTGCCTCGCCGAGTTCATCATCCGTATGAATCATAGCCGGCACATCAAGTTGCAGGTTGTCTGAAACCCGCTTCAACCCCTGCACGACTTCCCTGATCTGGTTAACCAGCATTGCGACGACGAGCCAAACCAGCAAAATCGATACCGCAATAACAGTAACTGCGATAGTCAGCATACCTACAAATTCGCTCTGAGCCAGAGTACCACCTGCTTTTGCGTTGCTGATGAGCGCGGCTGACAGGGTATCTTCGACCTCTTTCAATTTATTAATACGCGCTGTTGACGCTGCAAACCAATCTGCTGCCTTCACCCCAAAACCACCGGTGCCAGACTGCCTGTGGGCGATATCACGATACTTCTGGACTGCAACAACTTCTGCACTGACATTGAACCGCTCCCACAATGTC
>NZ_DDKU01000076.1:35924-46184 GCF_002339775.1 Thalassolituus sp. UBA2590 | reverse complement strand
GTGCTCCAACCGTTCGCTTGAACTGCCGTCTTCAGCGGGGTCATAGCCACCTCCCGCAAGCAGTACGACAGTCGGAGTGTCATTCCAGTTTACTAATGCTGGTTTAAGTGAAGACCAGGTTTGTCCCAGGCGTTCGTAGCCACTGCTAACAGTTGGAATATTTTTATCGTCGTTCAGGTAAGTTCCATGCTTTTGCCAAAGCAATGACGGAGAGTCAGGGTTGGTGATATTAAACGCATAGTAGCTGTGACCACCACGTCGCATACCAACGAAGAGATATACCGTATCTGTACCATCAACAATACCGTTCAGGTTTTTGTCGTCATGCCAGTAGGTAATGGGGCCATCTAGACCATAAATTTTGTCGTTCGCTGAGGTTGCAGCACTGTCGGCGTAGTAACGCGCATTAGTCAGTACCTCATGTGGCAATATCGAAAATACTTCGCGTCCAGTTTCTGTATCAAACGCGTGCAGGTAACCACCATTAGTACCTATATAGACTATGCGACGCTCGCTTGTGTAGTTCACTACGACGGGACGACTGTGAATGGCATCCTCCATTTCCAGGCGATTACTCGAACCGTCAGGTGTTTTGCCAGCAATCCAATTGGCTACTGCCAACTCATAAGTAACATCGTCCAAGGTACCAAAGAGAGTGTCTGTGATGCCCTCAGCTTCCAGACCTAGGGGATCACCTGCAAGCCCTGTAATATTATCCAATGTGGCGTTAACAAGGTTACCCGCTGCGTTTACTATTTTTACGTTTCTTTCTACATCCGCGAAGCGTTCGGCAACACCGCCTTTCTTAACATCGGCACCATCCGCAGTATCACTCCAGTAACTAATCGCTCCGGTTTTAAAAAAGCCATCTTCGCCGACCGCTATGTTGTCGTCTGAATCGACTACACCGTCATTGGTAATACGGTACCGCTTCAGGTTTCCTTTCCAGGCTCCAGTATCATTCGGTTCAAATACGGCGTAGTAGAGTTCATCACTGATTTGTAGGCTGTTGTAAGAACTTACAGCAATTGCAGGGGCGGTGAAGGTTGAAGGTGATGTATCAGTCTCACTTAGGCTTTCTGCAATAGCTATCTTTACTTCATCTTCGTTAGAAACCGCGAAGTAACGTCCATTCCCATAGTCTGCTACTTCGTCTAATAGTGTTTCAGCGTTCGAACCAGCCCCAAAAAAGCCACCTATCGTGTTAACGGTTAAGCTAGGCAGACCGTCATTATCTCTACGTTCTTGATTAGACATATACCAAGCGAGAGCACTAAGGCAACCGCCATCTGTATTCCTATTACAGTCTGGAGGTGGAGATTCTCCAGTATAGTAGTCAGACTTAAGTACGCTATTCACAAGATTCTGAATAGCGTTATTCGCTCCAGTGTCAGTTGTAGGTAGTCCATCTGAGAATAGGATAACATTCTGATTGGGCGCTCCACATATGCCATTCTCAGGTAGTTTATATGTACTCCCCGCTTGGTTTTCTGTTGCTTCGGGATCAGTCTCGTCGTCTTCTACGTAACCACTTACTGAGAAATAGTTTCCTGGGTTACTGGCAAATGTTTGGTTTGCAGGGTCTGTCCATTCGGCATCGTCACTATCGTTTCCGCGATATATTCCATTAAGGTCAGCAATTTTAGGGTTGCTGCCGTAATTTACATAATTTTCACTAAAATAGAGGTGAGATTCATACAGGCTTTCAGTCAATGGCGTCCCACCAGCTGGGTCGTACGAGTCGAGAGCGACGTTCAGTTTATCAGATATATCACTCAACGGGGCCAGCGCTACATCTACAAAAGCACCTTGAGCATTACTGCCTGAATAATTAAAGCGCATAAGGGCGAAACGCTTGGAGGGGTCATCGTTCGCAGCGATAACATCTTTGGCTGCATCTGCTACGATATCGAGTCGCATTTTATACTGGGAGCCTAGATTATTTACGGCTGCATATCGTAGGAAATTCAGATAGTTTCCCGAGTAAATCTCAGTGTATACACCTTCGTCCTCGTCTCCTTCGTCCCAACGGTAGTGATTCCACCACCTGCGATTGGTTGTGTATGGGAAGCCTGTATCATCGTATTCATCATCATCTGCAAGACCACGATAAGCCCCTCCATTGTATGTATAATTATATTCCCGATAATCTCCAGCTTCCTTACACTGAATGATGACTGAACTGTTATACGGGACTTGTGGGCGATCATTCTCCCATAACTGATTGTTGGTTCCGCTTCTATTGTCAGGTCCTCGCCAGCCAATACTAGGTACAAAAACGGCATACTTACCAGTTGCATAACCTAGCTGCTCAATGCTGATTAAAGTATTGGCACGCGAGCAGTTGTACCCATTCAGGTCGACCTTATACTCTTTTATTCTATTTATTTCTGCAGATGAGAGATTGCTCAGGTCACCTAATGCGTTTCTTCTGAATATATAATGAGCTGCAGAATCGAATCCATAATTTTCCGAAGGATATGTCGTGCTAGATGAATAAGTGATCCCTTCTTGCTCTTCAAGTTCGGCCATACTCCCTGAAGTGTCGAGGATGAAAATAGTATCTGCCCCTCCACCGGAGTTATTCAGGCCCGTAAAAATTTCGGTATCATCGCCATAAGCAAGCTGGCTGACGAGGCCAAAAAAAGCAGCATGCAATAGTAATTTTTTCATTTGATACTCCTTTTAACGGCCAGCTGAAGGCACGTTGTATTTAAAACCGAGACGTTGAGTTGAACGAAATCGTTCTGTTGCATCGATGGTGACAGATACTATTTCAAAGGGCATCGACGACATAGAGCCAACGCTGCTATCTTTTGCAAAGTTGTAGTTCAGATTCACTGGGATAGTCTTTGTGTATCTCAGTTGACTGTCCAGGGATGAGTAGTATTTGCTATCAAGCGCGACTTCTGGCGCCAGATCCAGGGATTCAGGAGCTGGGGTTCCTGAATCATCGGTTACGACTGCTTTTTCCATTGCATTGCTCAACTCTTGAATCTTAGCCATTTCATCTTTATACGCTCGGTATTGTGCCCCTAGCTCTCGCTTAGATGTATGGAAAACATCTTCTTTGATCTGGAGATTGCTTACGATGCGTATCTGCGTCGTAGAGCTCTGAAGGCTGAGAACGGCGAGAAAAGTTACGGAGGTTAGCATGATCAAACTGACGATCAGTGCGCTGCCTGTTTGTTGCAATTTTTTCATAGGGCTACCTCAAACTTAATTTAAACGCGTGACAGTGGTAGTAAAAACCTGTCTCGCTGTTTGATCATCAAATTGATAGTTCAGTGAATCGAGGACAATGTAATTCTGTTCCCAACTCTGTGCTTCCGTATTCGTTAACGCCTGAGTGAGAAAGCCAATGCGCATGGCGTATACATTTCCCCAGTCGGTTACTTGAGCAGCGTTAAAGTAGGTTGTCACATTTAAGGTGTCGTCAATAGGTGCTGAATTACTTTGACCATACAATACGTGCATTGCTAGAACTCCAGCCGCCAAAGCTTGTGAATTGCCGAAACTATCACCGGGGTTGGCACGAACGGTTCCGTCTTCATCGAAGGTTTGGCACCGTAAATTGCTCAATCCATTATCATCCACGGCTACCCAGTAGACGTCTGTCACCACCACATCGGTCGTAATATTTGCGTCCGCAGCATCCAGAAGGGCGCTCCCATAACAAGTAACCGCATTACTTTCTCCCGCTTCAGCCATACGTCGAACGGCCAATCGGTCGCCAGTGCCATTGGCGGACTCACTAATGCAAACTATGTCTCCGGCCGCGAGGCAGAGGTCTCCAAACGCTACGACATCTGCATCATCCGGGTCGTAGCCGGTGCGCAGCAATTGCCGGTTGATGTAGTCTACGGCAAATCGTCCTGTTTCCTGCGAATCGGCTAATGTATCGGAAACGGAGGCCGCCTGGTTGCTACTGATGAGGATGCTGCCGACGGCAAAAATCACGATAAGGCTCAATGTCATCGAGATCATCAGCTCGATAAGGGTTAAGCCGTGTTGTAATGAGATTCTGTTTTTCATGGTCTGAATACCAAGCTGTAATCTTCCCGTTGATCTTCTGCAAGAGTGCTTTGCTCTAATCGATAGACTTCGTTGCCCCGCGCATCTTTACCTGCAGTTCTTGAATTCCAGCTTACGGTTATGCGGTAGTCTCCGTTACCTTCATCGCTGATCGAAAGGCCGGGTGTATTGATAAACGACGCTGAGCTACTGAACCCATCCTCGCCTGTCAGCGTGTTGATGCCACATAGAGCTTCGTACTGATCGAAGAGGGCTAAGTCCTGGTTGCTACAGTCTGCTGCAGGGGCTACCTGAGCACCGTTGGCAGAATAGGCTGCGCACATTTTCACTGCCCCCAGTGGATCATTACAGCTGATTTCCCTGTCAGTCACGTAACTGTCGACTGCAACTGCATTTGCTCTGATGCGATTAATCAAGTCATTTGCGACCCAGATCGCGTGAGTGCGGTTGCCCGTATCAGACACTGTTCTGATTGATTGCATCTGCATGGCACTCAACCCCAGAAGACCGATAGTTGTAATCACAATGGTGACCAATACTTCAATAAGGCCGATGCCTGACTGATTCTTTATTGGATGCATGCGAGCTCCGTTACTGCAATTTGACCTGATATCAGGAGGGAAAATTGTTTATCTTCATTACCTGTGCAGCCTGATGTGCGTACCGTGATCGTATCGGTAGCCTCTATTTGTCCGGTCGGGGTGAACGCGACTGTGTTCAATCCGTTTGCACTGATAATGGTCACTCCGTCATCCAAAGCACCTCGCTGCCTGAGGATGTCTCCAGACCCTTCTGCAACAATTTGCCACCCGTTGGCTATGTCTCCGTTGCGAGGCGATATGCGAACGGTGTCACCACGCGAGATGGCATGGCTCCGCGAGAACTGCAGGTCAAGCTCGAAAAGCTCGGTAATACGTTCGGCGCGAGAGTTGTTCACCATGCCACTCATGGATGGAATGGCAATGGCTGCAACGATGCCGACAATAGTCAGTGTGACCATCAGCTCCAGGAGAGTAAAACCATTCGAAAATGCTGATGATTTCATAGTTTGTGCCATATTTAAGTTCACGTGTCCTAAATGCTACGGGCGCTATTGTTACATGCTTATAGTATTTTGAACGTGCACTGGTTCCGAGTTCTCTCAGACGAGCGGGTATTATCCGTTTGTGAGTGGACTTTGGTGGCGTTATTTGGCACATTTTCGGTAGCAAATTACTCTATAGCAGCTGATACCTGACACTTGGCTTCGTTCATGAGCATGTGACTGCGTCGCCGCTAGAGTCCTCAACGAGCCCATCGTTATTGCTATCTTCACCCAGTCTGATTCTGCCCGCGCCCGATACTATGATGGTTGCTGACAGGTCAGTGCTTCCATCCATGCAGACTTTCAAGGTGCCGTTGTGGCCGAAGGCGCTGCCATTTGGTCGGAACATGATTGCACTGGCCCGGCTATGGCGTCTGTCTAACCCGGAACTGGACTGCGGCAAACCCGAGACGATCTCTATTGTCGCCTCATCTGGATCTAGAGCGCCGTCTTGGTTGGAGTCTGTGAAGATCGTCAGCTTGCCTGTCCAGTTGTTGCCGCACGCATTACTACTGGTAAGGGGACACAGACTCACAGCCTCTCCTCGATACACCGCCATTGACCGACTGAGTGCGACGGCCCGGTGCAATGCTGATACCTCTGCCTTGAACTGATTACGTTCGATCAGTGCTCCCATCGCTGGTACCCCGACTCCAAGGAGTATTCCGCTGATCGCCACCACAACTAATAGCTCCAGTAGGGTAAAGCCATTGGCAGGCACAATTGGCGTTTGCTTTCTGATGTTCATCCCTGAACCCTCATTGATTGATAGGTAACCAGTTACGATATCAGGCATATGAGGGAGCGCACTCAGGCGCTTTTCGTATTTTTATACGGTCTTTCAAGGCTTGTTCGGGCAGGGTGACGGAGGGAGTCTAATCGCCAGTTGATTTTACTTAGTCGATCGCCAGTTTTTTCAGGCGGTATCGAAGCGCCCGGAAGCTGATGCCGAGACGTTCTGCCGCTGCGGTTTTATTCCAGCGTGTTGCGTTAAGGGCCTCTTCAATTGCTTCACGCTCGAGCCTCTCAAGGTAGCCCTCAAGGTCGCCGACGGCCTCGTTGTTTGAATGGTAGCCACCCTGCGGCGTTTCCGGTTCGAAGCTGAGGTCACTCAGCTGGATTTCTTCGCCTTCCATCAGGGTAAAGGCACGCTGAAGTATGGCGTCGAGTTCGCGGGTGTTTCCAGGGAAGTCGTATTCACAGATAGCCCGTAATGCCTCATCAGAGACTGATACTTCAGGCATATCCCATTGGCTGGCATAGGTCTGTAGCAGGTGGGTGGTGAGCTGCGGGATATCTTCACGGTGAGTGCGTAATGGTGGCACGCTCAGGTGTACTACGCGGATACGGAAGAGCAGGTCCTGACGGAAGTGACCCGAGCTTGCCAATGCCGGCAGGTCCGCACTGCTGGCGCTGATGATACGGATATCCAGATCATGTTCGTGAGTGTCATGCAGCGCCCGGATCTTCTTATCGGTCAGAAGCTGCAGGAGCTGGGCCTGAAACTCCAGACCAAGGTGCTCGATATTGTTGAGAAACAATGTGCCCTGGTGAGCATTCTGGACGAGGCCATCATGAAGGGTGCCGTGATCGTCCATATAGCCGAACAGGGTCTCCGCTGCGTTCTCGTCCTGAAGCGCGTCACAGTTAACAGTAATAAAAGGGTGGGTAGTTCGTGAGCTAAGCAGGTGAATAGCGCGTGCAATACCTTCTTTGCCTGTGCCGTATTCGCCCTGAATAAATACCGGTGCCTGAGTGCGTCCGACTTTGCGCAGCGTGGTGCGCAGTTCCTGCATCGGGGGGGAGTCGCCAATAATAAGATTGGTGCATTGCTCCGGGAGTGTTCCCGTTACTTTCGACAGTCTTAATGCAGCTGTTGCCAGATTTCGTAGTTGCTGAATATCAAGCGGTTTGGCAACAACATCGAAAGCGCCTGCTTTAAGGGCATTCACGCCGACTTCCATATTGCCAAACGCAGTGATCATAGCCACCGGCATGTCCGGGTAGTTGCGATTGCAGTGATGGATTAACTGAATGCCATCACCGTCAGGCAGTTTCATGTCGGTGATACAGAAATGGAAATTTCCCGACTCAAGTAATGCCATGGCTTCAGTGACATTGGCAGCCTGTTCGCATTTTATATCGATGCGTTCCAGGGCCATGCCTATCAGCTCGCGAATGTCCTGCTCGTCATCAACGATCAGTGCGCATAAGTCGGGCAGCATTGCCGGGGAGTTCCTGTTTGTCATCATGGCCTTATATTATTACTGAGTTGAGTTGACGCTGGTGTGACATATCCCGCAGTTTCATGCGCGTTTCATCCTGACAAGAAAACGTGCGCCCGGGTCGTTACCAGCAAACTCGATGCTTGCCTGGTTGGCCTGACACAGTTCGCGACATAAATAGAGTCCTAATCCTGTACCGTCGTGTTCGGTAGTATTGAAGGGCTCAAAGAGCCGCGATACCTGGTTATCAGCAATGCCAAAGCCGTTGTCTGTGATTTCAAGGGATGCACTACTATCGGATTCTGAAAGAATACGTAAGACGACTTCAGCCTCCTGTTTCCGTGCTTTCCGGGCATGCCGCAGACCATTCTGACACAGGTTGGTCAGGACCTGATTCAGATGATCCGGGTCGAATAGTACGGTTAACTCGCTATCAGCATCATAGGAAAATATCAGACAATTCTCACCACTGACCTGACGGAAGTTCTGACAAAAGTTGTCGACGTAGCTATGGAGTTTCAGAGGTGTAGCTGTTGGCCGCTTGCCTCGTGAGAGCTGCAGGATGTCCCCAATAATACGATTAATTCGTTGGCTGTTGTTTTCAATAATGGCGGTCAGCTTTTTATCTTCAGCGGGCAGGTGCTCAGATTCGTCCAGCAGTTGTGCGGCCTGATTAAGAGCTGAAAGTGGATTACGGATTTCATGGGCAATACTGGCGGTGAGGCGACCTAACGATGCCAGCTTGGCTTGCTGAACTTCTGCTGAGAGACGTGCTTCGTCTTCAATAAGCAGTAGACAATCCTCATCGGGGCCTTCTGCCTCCAGACGGGTGACTGTCAGCCCCTGCAGTTTTCCCGCAAGGCTTTCCTGAGCCGGTGCCGTTATCAGCCACTCAGGTACCGCGGCGCCGGGTTCCAGCTTAAACCAGGATGCCGCAGTGTCATTAATAAACAGAATCCGTTTTTCTTTCGAACAGGCAATGATGCCATCCGGCAGTTTCATCAACGCCTGCTGGCTCAGGCGCTGTAAGCGCTGAACATCACGGGCGGTATCCTGAGCGAGATTCAGTGCGGCATCGATACGATGCGACAGCAGCTGAGTTAACCAGGCGAGAGCAAAGCAGATGCCCCCATACACACCGGTATTGGCCGTATCCCTGATGCCAAACTCGCCCGGTGCGATATGTTCGGTATAGATGACCGCAAGACTGAGCCAGGCAGCAACGCTGTACCCCAGTATGCCTGGGGCGAGTAGATTGGCCATGACGACCGGTATCAGCAACAGGCTAGAGAAACCGGCGGTGAGTCCGCCCGAAGCGAACATCATGCCGGTCAGCAGCGCTGTTTCCAGGAACAGGTAGGTGGTAGCTCCCTGCGAATCGGTTGTCCGGGTTATTAGCGCGACGAAGACCGCGGCTGCAAGTACATAAAGCGATGAAAGTACGAGAAAGAGGTGGGGAGCCTCTTTGCCAACGATGACGTCCATTGAATCGAGACCGTCGACGACGACGATCGACAGCGCAAGAATCAGCGAATAGTAGCTGTAGAGCGACAGCAGGCGGCTGCCCCGTCCGATGGAAATTGGATGATTCATTAGTCTTCCGGTTTGCGTCCTGATGCGTATTTCCAGACAATACGCGCATTACTGAAGAGAGTACCCCCAGACCATGTCCAAGTCACTGACTGCCACCCTGAAAATTGCGTTGGCGCAATGTAACTTTCACGTCGGCGATATCCCCGGCAATACGGCGAAAATTATAGAAGCAGCCAAGAAAGCTGCCGACGATGGTGCTCAGCTGATTGTATTCAGTGAACTCGCTCTGACGGGCTATCCGCCCGAAGACCTGCTGATGCGTCCAAGTCTTGAGCCCCGTATCAACGAGGCGTTGAGAGAAGTCGCGGCGGTCAGTCATGATATTGCCATCGCGATAGGTTACCCAGTCACCAGGGATAATCGTCTCTATAACTGCGCAGGGGTGTGGTCTGAGGGCATTTGTCTTGGAGAGTATGCCAAGCAGGAGCTACCGAACTATCAGGTCTTTGATGAAAAGCGCTATTTCTCTGCCGGTGAAGACGCTCAGATAGTAGAGCTACACGGCGTTAAACTGGGGCTTACCGTGTGCGAAGACGTCTGGTTTGATGCGCCGATAGCCATGGCGGCGGATGCTGGGGCGGATGTCATCCTGAACCTCAACGCCTCTCCGTTCCACAGTGGTAAGCAGCAGGAACGAATCGACCTCATTAAAAAGCATACTTCCCAGCACAAACTGCCGATTCTCTATGTGAATCAGTCGGGTGGACAGGACGAGCTGGTGTTCGATGGCAGTTCATTTGCCGTGAATGCTGCGTCTGAATGCGTGCTTCAGATGGCCTCCTGGCGGGAGGATCAGGCGTACGTGATGTTCGAACAAGGCGAGTTACGCGCTGAGTCTGAATCGCGGGAAGCGCGGGAAGATGGTCTTGCCAGCCTGTACAACGCTCTGGTCGTTGGCGTTCGTGACTATGTGAATAAAAACCGCTTTCCAGGGGTTGTACTAGGCCTTTCTGGTGGAATCGATTCCGCCCTGACGTTGGCCGTTGCCGTTGATGCGCTTGGGCCAGAACGTGTGCGTGCTGTGATGATGCCATTTACCTACACCTCTGGTATGAGCAAAGAGGATGCGGCGCTGCAGGCTGAGGCCATGGGCGTTAAGTATCAATCCATTTCGATTGAACCTATGTACCGTGAATTTATGTCTGCGCTTGCCCCGGACTTCGAGGGCCTGAAGGTCGACACCACTGAAGAAAATCTTCAGTCCCGTTGTCGCGGTGTGTTGTTAATGGCGCTATCGAATAAGACGGGCTACATGGTTCTGACAACCGGCAACAAAAGTGAAATGGCAGTCGGTTATGCGACGCTCTATGGTGATATGGCTGG
>NZ_DDKU01000076.1:0-35618 GCF_002339775.1 Thalassolituus sp. UBA2590 | reverse complement strand
TCTATGGTGATATGGCTGGTGGCTATGGTGCATTAAAAGACGTGTATAAAACCAAAGTCTTTGCCCTTGCCGAGTACCGGAATTCTATTTCACCTGTGATCCCTCAGCGTGTGATCGACCGTCCCCCTTCCGCGGAGCTTGCGCCGGATCAGGTCGATGAAGACAGCTTGCCAGCCTACCCTGTGCTGGATGATATTCTGGAGCGTTACATCGAACACGATGAAAGTGCAGAGCAGATCATCACGGCCGGACATAATCGAGAAGACGTGATGCGGGTAGTGCGGCTGGTGGATATTAATGAATACAAGCGTCGTCAGGCGCCGATCGGGGTCAGGGTGACTCGCCGTGGCTTTGGTCGTGACCGTCGTTATCCTGTGACAAACGGCTGGAAGGCGGGCATCTGAATTTTTTCCGGCTGTCAGGATAACGCTACAGTCATTGGCTGCGTGTTAGGGGCGAGAAGAGCTGCATGTGCGCCATCTCTGGCGCACATGCAGCACTCACTGAGCTAATAACTCACTAAGCAGCACGCTCATTCAAACGATTCGCGCGCTTAAAGGTTCCCATATCGTTAAAGCGGATGCCATGACGGCGAAGCACTTCATGGGATTCTTTCTCGCTTAAATGGCGAATATAGAAGGGGTCACGCACTACAAAATGGTGGATCGCGTGAGTGCTGCCAAAGTTAAAGCAGAACAGTTGCAGTGGAATTAGATACCACTTATTCATCACCTGACATTGCTCATGAATAATCCCCGGCGTGTTGTCACCAAAGTAATGCATATTCGATGAAATAAAGTGCAGACAGAAAGTACGCAGCACGTTGGGTGCAATCAGGATAACAACGGTCGCAGTTACCCAGGCTTCCTGGGCCAGTAGCCATTGTGGCCAGTCAATCGTTGTTCCTGATGCCCAGGCAATGCCATTAGCCAGATGAAATAGTACGAAGCCATGCCAGATTGTGTAGCAGATGTACCCGACAGGGTTAAAACTGAGCGCACCGATAATTCTTAAGTTTTTAATGTCTGTTTTATTGATTTTACCTTGCTTCAGTAACTTTTTCGGCACGACGAAGTATTTCCCAGCGCGCAGATAAAAAGCCAGCATGTTGTCGCCGACCATCAGGAAACGCTTCCAGTCCCATTTTTCGCCGTTGGTAATACCGCGTTCTTCCAGATCTGTTTCTGTGCCCGACACTTTGTGGTGATGCAGGTGTAGGTAGCGACGAATCCAGGGATTCTGGGTAAGGGGACGTGCGAGGTAGACACCTGCCATCATCAAGTGATGCCAGACAGGCTGCTTACGGAAGTACATGTAATGGATCAGGTCGTGCTCCAGCTCATGCAGCAGTGATGTCCAGAACGCACTTAATACGATGACCATCCAGGCTGGCATGATGCCTTCCATCCAGAGTACGCCGTTCAGAATCATCCCGGCAATACTGACCAGAAAAATGCCCATGCCGACGGCATTCTGGTGCTTAACCAGAAACGGGTGACGAGCTCGAACCTGGTCGCTCACCTGCATCAATTCTTT
Source organism: Thalassolituus sp. UBA2590 (assembly GCF_002339775.1). NCBI lineage: Bacteria > Pseudomonadati > Pseudomonadota > Gammaproteobacteria > Oceanospirillales > Oceanospirillaceae > Thalassolituus > Thalassolituus sp. UBA2590. Next base: position 34,082 of record NZ_DDKU01000076.1, on the reverse strand, counting down.
CTGGATCTGGCGATCTTTAGCGCGGAGTGCCTGAAAGCGCTCGCTGTTTTTATCCGTGGTATCAGTCATACTTATACTCCAAACTCATGGCCCGGCAGACATACACAGGCCTTTGATTACATACTGGAGAAAAACCTGTTTCCATGCTTTGCACTGACCGCCAACCAGTTGACCGGAGACGCCAATGACTGAGCAACCCAAAGCGGTGGCCATGTTTCTGCGTCCGCTGGCTAACCTGCTGCAGCAGCATGGTGATGATCCTGCGGCTTTGTTTGCGGAGCATGGCGTCTCGGTTGAAAATACGTTTAACCCGGAAGTCTGGGTCAGTGTCGATGCGACTTCTGCCTTACTGACGGCAGCCGAAAATCGTCTTCAGGACCCCTCACTGGGCATCAATATGGCCCGCCGCAGTGAATACTCTGCATTTGGTGGGCTGGGTCTGGCATTGTCTGCGGGTGGTAGCATGCTCAGTGTACTGCAACGTCTTGCTCGCTATCAGAGGCTGATCAGTGATGCTGTGCAAGCTGAGCTGGTGGTTAAAGATACTACCGTGTGCGTACAGTTCCGGCCTTCAACTGGGCATGTGCCCCACCCTCAGGGCATACAGTACGTGATGTCCAGCCTGATGCGCCTGGTCAGGCTCAGGGTAGATCCTGCATTGAACCCTCTCGAAGTTCATGTGGCATGTCATGACGATGATTATTGCGCATCGATGGCCCGCTACTTTCGAGTGGCGCCGAGCAGAAGCGATTACTACGGCCTGACGTTCGACCGGAAGCAGGCAGCTGCCGAGCTTCACTCCAGCGACAACCAGATGGTTGCCATGCTCGAAGCAACACTGAATGAGCGACTCGCTGAGCAGGAAAAAGGCTCGCTCGTGATTCAGTTGTCGTTGTGGCTCGAGGGGCAGCTTCCGGAAGGGGAGCCTTCGATGACAGACGCTGCGGAGCGCTTTCACATGAGTGTCCGAAGTCTGCAGCGGCGCCTTACCGATGAAGGCCTGAGCTGGAAGGCGGTACTGGAAAAAACACGCCGGACCCTGGTCGAAAGACACCTCGCGCTTCCCGGTACCACAGTCACACAGCTAGCGTTTATGCTGGGCTTCTCCGACGTCAGTGCATTTTCCCGTGCTTTCAAAAAATGGTACGGCGTATCTCCGACTCAATTTCGCGCCAGCGAAACCTCTCAAAACCAGTAAGACTCCTGCAATACGCATCGGCCTCCGGTCCAGAAGCCTTTGTCCATACACGGTTTTATTAAAATTAATAAGTGTATTGTGAGTGAAGTTACAAATGAAAAACATTTGCATTTGCAACTAAGTGAAAATAGTATACGCGCAAATTCCCCCGTATGGACCTTAAACATGAAGTTTCGAAATCAGCTTTTTCCTTTGAGTGCACTCGCTGCAGCGGTTGTTGCTTCTTTCTCTGTAACAGCAGAAGAGCAGACCATTGAACTGGATAAGTTTGTCGTTACAGCAGCAGGTTACGAGCAGAAAGTAGTGGATGCTCCAGCCAGTATTTCTGTAATCACTCAGGAAGATCTGCGCTCACGTCCTTATGTCACGCTTCTGGATGCCGTCCGTGAACTGGAAGGTGTCGATATCGGTGAGACCCGGGATAAAACGGGCCAGGGGACTATTTCGATCCGTGGTATGGGAGCAGATTACACTCTGATCCTGATTGATGGTCGTCGTCAGAATAACCATGGTGATATCTATCCGAATAATTTCGGTGGTAATCAGTTCAACCACATTCCGCCGATTGATGCGATCGAACGTATTGAGGTTATCCGCGGACCAGCGTCTACCCTATATGGAGCGGATGCTCTGGGCGGTGTAATCAACATTATCACCAAGAAGGTGACCGATGACTGGACAGGTTCTGCAAGTATCAGCCGCACTTTCCAGGAGTACGACGAGTACGGTGCGGATACCACGGCTGACTTCAGTGTGGCAGGCCCGTTAATTGAAAATGTTCTTGGTATGGAGCTGCGTGGCAGTATTTATAAGCGCGATGCATCAGAGCCAGAGTACGACTCAGTCACCGACCCTAACGGTGTTGAACAGACACGCTCTCTTGGCTTCGGCAGCGGCGGTAAAACTACAGATAACACCAATCACAATGTGGGTGTAGGTCTGAACTGGAAGGTAGCAGAAAACCAGAGCCTGACCTTCGATTACGACACATCGAAGCAGGTATATGACAACGAACCACTGGAAGATGGCAGTTTCCCTCTCGGGACGGTCGACAGTATTGATACCCTCTGGCAAGCAAGGGGCGGTGTGGTTAATCCTCGTGCAGGTTATGCACAGGATCAGGAGTTCACCCGCGACCAGTGGGCAATCGCTCACGAGGGCAGCTGGAGTTTTGGTAAGAGCCTGGTGTCTTTGCAGAACATCGAGACAAATAACAACGGCCGTACCGTACCGCTGTCAGTGTCTGAAAGACAATTGCTGCAGGAGATGTACGATGGTACGGGTGATTACGCGGGCCTGAGTGAAGACGAGCGCCGTGCGATTGCCGAGGAGACCTTTCTGCCGCGTCCGGACCGTACTATGGAAAGCAGCCAGTATACGCTGGATGCCAAGCTGGAAATTCCGGTCGAAGATCTGGCCGGTGACCACCTGTTTATCGTCGGCGGTCAATATATTGATGCCGAGCTTACTGACGGTGTATTTGGACGTGAAGATGGTGAGTCGGGAGAGGTATCAGACTTCACGACATACGCGTTGTTCGCTGAAGACAGCTGGACCATGGTGCCAGATTTTACGCTGACTGCGGGTCTTCGCTATGACGATCACGATGCTTTCGGTAGCAATGTCAGCCCTCGCTTGTACGCGGTATACAGCCTGACGTCAGAGTGGACGGTGAAAGGTGGTGTGAGCAGTGGTTATAAAACTCCAAAAACAACTGATCTTTACGACGGTGTAACCGGCTTTGGAGGCCAGGGTACCGTTCCTTTTGCGGGGAACCCGGATCTTGAGCCGGAGAAAAGCCGCAATACCGAAGCCGCGATCTATTGGGAGTCGATGGAGAATCGCCACAGCTTTAACGCGACCATTTTCCACAATCGCTTCGAAGATAAGATTGCCCGTGGTGACTCAGTACAGACATGTGCTCAGACTGGCGGTGAACGCCCCTGTGTGAACCTTGGTGAATACGAAGATTTGGGTTATGACTCGTGGGCTCAGGTAATCAATATCGATGATGCTCTGATTCGCGGCGCTGAAGTCGCTGGTCGTTTCCAGATCATTGATGCACTGGCAGTACGTGGTAACTACACCTACACCGACAGCCGACAGCTTTCTGGTTCGCAGGAAGGTCAACCGCTGACGAATACGGCGGAGCACATGAGTAATGTCACTCTCGATTGGGATGTGAATACTAAGTTGAATGTGCAGCTGACCAGTGAGACACGCTCGGCTCGCTTCCGCGGCGTAGATGATGATAACGATCCTCTGTACTACAAGGATTATCGCGTACTGCACCTCGGCGCAACCTATGCGGTGAATAGCTACTTCAGTGTGTACGGCCGTATTAACAACCTGTTGGATCAGGACTTCACCACCTACAGTGTTGAGTACGACGATATCGATGGGGATGGAGAGTACGAATATGCTTCGGGTCGGGGTGCTGTCAGCGAGGTTGTATTCGAAGACGATTACAACAACAAAGACAAGCGTCGTAACCTCTGGGTAGGTCTGAACGTACGTTTCTGATCAGAGATCAGAATGAATAGAAAAGGGCCGGAAGGCCCTTTTTTTACGGACGGATATCATCTTTTGATAATGCATAGAAGTGTCATTATCAAATAAAAATACTTCTCATTAGCGTGCCGTTTGTTAGTATTCTCACCGTTCGCTGATGGGCTTTTTTGGATGGTGTCATGTTTTCTCGATTTTTACCCGGCACATTGCGCCAGTGGCACTGGATCAGTTCAGCAGTGTGTCTGGTGGGCATGATTCTGTTCGCATTCACAGGTATTACTCTCAATCACGCCGCTGATATCCCGGCAGATCCTGAACGCACAACCGTCGAAGCAGAGCTCTCACCGGGCATGCTCAGTGCGGTTCAGAGTCGCTCGGAAGGACCGTTGCCTATGGCCGTTCGTCGTTGGCTGAGCGATGAACATGATATCCCCACTCCAGATGCTTATGCCGAATGGGATGAGTATGAAGTCTACCTCGGCATGCCCAAACCCGGCGGGGATGCCTGGCTAAGTATTGATCTGGAAACAGGCAGTTTTATTTATGAAAACACAGATCGTGGGGTGATTTCTTACCTTAATGACCTGCACAAAGGCAGAAATACCAATACCGCGTGGTCGTGGTTTATCGATATTTTTTCGGTGCTTTGTCTGGTTTTTTCCCTGAGCGGATTATGGTTGCTCGCTCGTTATGCCAGACAACGCCCAAGTACCTGGCCACTTGTGGCATTCGGCGTTATTGCACCCATTATTTTACTTGTTCTCGCTGCGCACTAAGGAGTCGCTTATGAAATTAATTACATCCGGACTGATGGCGGTTGCTACTTTCGCATCATTTGCGCAGGTACAGGCGGCTGATCTTTCCGTCTCCGTAGAGATCCCGGAATTAGATGTCGCTGAATATCACAAGCCTTACGTTGCTATCTGGATTGAAGATGATCGCAATCAGGTCGTCAGTAATCTGGCCGTCTGGTACGACGTCGATATGCGCAATGCCGAGGGTGAAAAGTGGCTGAAAGACATGCGTCAGTGGTGGCGCAGAAGCGGCCGTTCACTGGAGATGCCGGTCGATGGCGTCAGCGGTGCAACTTATGGTCCGGGCGGTTATGAGCTGGAGTTTACGCCGGGCAAGGCTCCTCTCGCAGACCTCAAGCCTGGCGACTATCGCCTACGTGTTGAAGCGGCACGTGAAGTCGGTGGCCGCGAACTGATCAACATTCCTTTCAGCTGGCCTCAGAGCAGCGAAAAGACACTTAAAGAACAGGGTAGCTCTGAACTTGGCGCTATCGAACTGACCATCAAACCTTAAGGAAATGCAGATGAAAACGAACTTATTAAAGCCTCTTCTACTGGCGGCTCTTATTGCTGGGACTCTGTCTGCGGAAGCTCATCGCGCATGGATTCTTCCACAGGAAACACAGCTCTCGGGCGAAGAGCGTTGGGTCGGTTTTGAAGCGGCAGTCTCTAACGATATTTTTGTCGCGAACTATCACGCCGTTCGCCTCAATGATCTCACTGTGATACAGCCAGACGGCGATAAAAGTGAAGCAGAAAACCTGCATACCGGTAAGTACCGCACTGTCTTCGACGTAAAGCTTGAGGACGAAGGCACCTACAAAGTTTTCACGGCAAGCAATGGTATGCGCGCGATGTGGGAAGAAGACGGTAAACGTCGTATATACCCTGGCCGTGGCGAGCAATACACCGAGGAAGGTTTCGCTGAGAATGTTCCCGAAAAAGCGGACAATCTGCGCATCATGCAGTCTTCCCGCCGTATGGAAACCTTTGTCACGCTTGGTGCACCGAGCACTGAAACGCTGCAGCCAACGAATAAAGGGCTGGAGCTTGTGCCAGTAACGCATCCGAACGATCTGTATTCCGGTGAGCAGGCGACTTTTAAGTTTCTGATTGATGGTGAGCCTGCTGAAGGCGCCGAACTGACCGCCATTCGTGAAGGAACCCGTTATCGCAACAGTCAGGATGAAATCAGTGCCGTTGCAGACAAAAAAGGCGAGGTTAAACTCAATTGGAAAGGTGCTGGCCGCTACTTTATCGAAGTCGAATATAAAGACGATAAAGCGAAGAAACCGGCCACGGAACGCACGGGCTCTTACGTGACTGTGCTTGAGGTCTTACCGGACTGATCTATGTTGACGGTGGCTCCCTACATTCAGGCCGGAGCTCTTTTTCTGGCCTGGGTAGCTTTTACATTCTGGTGTTATCGACGAGTGATAGCGCGAAGTATCGAAGTAAGGGAGCACACCGATGCCGATACCATTGTCGCTTTTGCGAGTGAGAGTGGCTCTGCTGAGTCACTTTCACAGCAACTGGTTAAAATGTTGAGAAGCCAGGGCGCGAAGGTACTTCACCTACCACTTAATCAAGTCACGTCTGAACGGATGACTAAGTCACGCTCTCTGTTCGTGATTGCAAGTACCTACGGTGAGGGCGACGCGCCAGACAATGGTCGGTTTTTTATACCTTCCATAAAAAAAACGACAGCCTGCTATCCAGAGCTGTGCTTCTCGATTCTCGGCCTGGGGGATACAAGCTATGAGCATTTCTGTGGCTTCTCCTACGATATCAATACAATTCTGCTTGAGCGTGACGCTCAGGTGCTGGCGCCTCTGGTGGCAGTAGATCGCAATGATCCCGAAACGATTGCATCCTGGTTTGCTCAACTCGCAGAGGCTGGCGTGATTCATTCTGATCAACTCAGTGCGATGGAGTTTTCGGATAGAGCGCTAGTCAATCCTCAATATCCGTTGCGCTTTAAAGGCCGTCGTCACCTTAACTCCGGAAGTCCTGGTGCGCCGATATACGAAGTCACACTGGATGTGAGAAACCAATTCAGCTGGCAGGCGGGGGATATAGTTCAGCTTCATATGAAAGGGCAGATTCGCGAATACAGTATTGCCAGCATCCCCGAGGAATCTGAGCTGATGCTGCTGGTTCGCGAACAGAATCATCCGGATGGCACCCGAGGCCTGGGGTCTGGCTGGTTGTGCCACCAGGCGACTACTCTCGATAGTGTTGATGTTTCGATACGCTGTAATCCGTCTTTTCACTGCTCCGCAGACGTTGAGAAGCTCATTTTGGTTGGAAATGGCTCTGGTCTGGCGGGCTTGAGGGCCCACCTGAAAGCAAGAGAATTGTCTGACCAACATGACAACTGGCTGATATTCGGAGAGCGTTCTCCACTGTTTGACCGACACTGGGATGACCAACTGATCGCTTGGTATGAATCCGGACACCTTTCTTATTTTAACCGGAGTTATTCCCGCGCTGAGTCTTCTGAGTTGGCCTCAGTAGCTGGTGAAGCAAGTGTGGGCTATGTTCAGGATGTTGTTGCAGAAAACAGCGAGCGGCTCACACGTTGGGTGAATGCCGGGGCCACGATTCTCGTATGTGGAAGCCGCGACGGTATGGCTCAGGATCTGGATCACCAGCTTTGCACTATATTAGGCGGTGATCAGGTTGAAGCTTTGACGGCAGCGGGACGCTACCGTCGGGATGTCTATTAGGTCAGCGTATCATCAGCCTGCTTCGTCTAATTGCTCTGAGCGCGTAACCTGATTGCGGCCGTTCTCTTTGGACTGATACAGGCAGGCATCAGCAACGCTTAATAGTTTCTCTTCCAGTCCGGGTTGCGACGGGATGGTGCATGCGACACCGATGCTGATGGTCATGTTTTTGCTCTGATTGCCTTGAGTCACGGTTGTTTTTTCAAATGCTGATCTAAGTATTTCGCCAACCTGAGCAGCGCGTTCTTCAGTTGTTTTAGGCAGGACGACAACGAACTCTTCACCACCATAACGGGCGGCAAATGCCCCCGGCATAGTGACCACCTTGCGGATAAGTTGGGCGGCACGTACCAGACACAAATCACCAAACGCATGGCCATAATTATCGTTCAGCTTTTTGAAGAAATCGATATCGACCATCATGACACTGATCGGGTGCTGGTCTTTGTATGATTGCTCGTAGTGGTCACGGAAAACCTGATCAAAGTATCGGCGGTTAAAAAGCTTGGTCAGGCCGTCGGTCACACTTAACTCTTCAAGCCTGCGGTTGGCTTTCTCCAGCGCCGAAGTACGTTCTTTAACCTTATTGTCCAGCTCCTGATTCATGGCGACCTGCATATCAAGAAGCTTAGTCTGAGAATTAATCCTCAGCTCTTTCTCCTGATTCATCTTATCTGCAAAGGCGATGGAAAGGAGTGAAAGTTCCGCAATAAAGCCAATCGCAAAGGCATGGTTTCCGAGCTCTGTCGCTGGAATCTTGCCGGTCATATCCAACAGGTACCAGCCTATGAAAACCAGATGCGCAAACCAGGCGATAGTGAACAGTCGAGCTGACTTCATCCCCATGACCCAGCCTTTTATGCCGATGTAGAGAGCACAGACAACGCCAAATAAGGCAATGGAGTGACCGAGTTTCACAATCAGACTGTAGGGCATAGTGAAGCTCGCAATCGACATAACGATCAGAGTGAATAGCATCAGGTATGCAACCGAACGGTCCAGTACAGAACCGAAGTTCTTCAGGTCGATAAATTTGAGCACAAAGGCCATGGCGGTAAGTTGAACAAACGGTGCCAGAAAGGCGATGACCTGGTTATTTACGCCGGGTCTGTCACCCCAGAAATACTGCTCACCAAAGCCAAACATAGTTGCCTGCATGACACCGGCACTGAGAAGGTACAGTACATAAAGAATGTACGAGCTTTCTGTGAGTGAGAAGTACAGGAACAGGTTGTACAGCGCCATGATGGCGATAATTCCAAGAAAGGCGCCAGCCCAGAGATAGAGCAGCTTTTCTTCTTCAGCGGCTTCCTTGTAGCTCATCAGGTCCAGTGGCATCAGCAGCGGGCCGGGTGTAGATATCCGGATGTAGATTTCCTGCTCATCGGCGCTCGCATCGTCAAGCGGGAACCAGAAGGTTCGCTGATCAATAGGGCGACTATCAAATGGCAGCTGGTCACCTGCTGAGAAGTGACGGATCATTCTTCCACGCTCAAAAAGGTAGAAGTCGACGTAGTCATGATGTGGGTAGTTGAGGCGCACAATGGGTTGCCCGAAGGCTTCAGACACGCCGGCAAGACGCACTCTCGCCCAGACCGGCTGGCTGGTTTGCCCGAGGTTGTTGTTAATGTTCTGGCGGTGGTGCCAGTCTTCTTCCGGACGCACGAGTATTTCGTCGAGCGTTTCTCCGTTCCGCTCTGATACGAACTCGAGTAGCGGTAAGAGACTGACTTTGTCACCGGTGAAATGGACGGTTTCGATGGCGTGAGCCCGGTGCGCCAGAAGAGCGGCAATCAGAATCGTCAGAGACAGCAGTGCCTTGCACCAGCGCGCTACTCAGTGCGACTGCAAAGTTATTGTCGAACAGAGACGTGTCTGGCCAGAAGTACTGATACCCAAGCCCCTGAAGAGTTAACTGGTGTAGCCCGACACTCGCCATATACACGAGATAATAGATGTAAGCTGTATCGCGCAGAGAGCCTGAAATAAAGGCATTGTAGGCGAACATGATGAGCAGAATACCGAAGTAAATGCCAAGGGCCATCGATGTATTACGATCCTGGAGTTTGCTCTCAGCACCGGTCACCAGACTGAAAGGGATCAGTAGTGGACCTGGAGTGCTGATGCGGAAATACACCTTAGCGTCTGTCGACTGATTCAGCTTTTCAAGAGGAAACAGAAACGTTCGTTGGTCGACAGGGCGGGAGTGAAAGCCACGTTGGTCGCCGGTATAAAAGCTCTGTACCACACCCGATTCAGATACCAGAAAGACATCGATGAAATCATAGTGAGGGTAATCGAGTAGTAAGTAAGCGCTGTCTGCCTTCAGATTATTCGTGCCCGTAAGATCAACGCGGAACCAGGTGGTACCATAGTCGCGCCCCAGGCTTCGGCTGGTTTGAGGAACACCAGACCAGCGGCTGTCGGGCAAGGCCATGATTTCCGACAAGCTGTCTTCACCGGAGCCCGGCTGGACCTGAACAACATAACTGGAAAGCGAGATCTCATCCGTCAGCCGCTGCAGGTCAAGTGTCCGTATGTCACTGGCGTGCGATTGAACGTTGAACATCAGTAACAAGCAGGCGACAACTAACCCAGCACTCAATTGTACTGCGTGGCGTGATCCGCTGATGATGCTCGGAAATGGCACTTAATCGTGCTCCTTATTGTTAGATTCTGAGCTGCTCTACACGTGGTAAAACTCAGCTTCTTGATGTCCAGAATAGCCTCAAGTGGCAGCAAAGTAGTGCATACAAGTCACAATCTATCTTATTGACCGGGAAATTTACCTTTCATTGACGGGTGTCTATCTGGCTGAGTGTTGAGCATTGAAAGAAGAGTAAAGGAACTGTTGAATACAGGTGGGCCTGGATTGGGGGATTACGTCGTGGCCATGACTAGTAACCACGAATCGGCTCAAGAGGATAAGGTTAAAGCGAGGAGTAAGGCAATTAAGTGAGATGACTCTGAGTGGAGAAAAAGCCTGACCGCTCATACAGTCTCCTGCAGAGAGTGTCCGCTAGAGTCTGGCCAGGCAGTCAGGCGATTTATGACGTGAACTACAGCGAGAGTTGTACCAACATACGTAACCCGGTAAACAGCAGAACAATGGCAAAGATTTTTTTGAGCAATCCCGCATCAAGTGATGAGGCAAGCCGGGCGCCCACGGGTGCGAACAGTACCGTCAACGGCACTATGCAGATAAAGCCGATCAGGTTGACTAAACCAAAGGTGCCAACGGGTGCATCTTCTGGGGTCGTACCTAGTAAAAGCATCACCAGTGCGCCTGGCAACGCAATAATTAGCCCGATTGCCGCTGCCGTTCCCACGGCTTTATGCGCAGGATAGTTAAACAGGGTAAGCAGTGGTACAGAAAGCGTGCCCCCACCTATACCGACCATCGCACTGAAAAAACCGATTGACGATCCCATGACGGCCTGGCCGCCAGGATTGGGTAATCCCGGGAACAATGCGGGCTTTCCTGCTCTGAACAACATGTTCAGTGCCGCAAGTGTTGCAATGATACCGAACAGGAGGGTCAGCCAGTCGCCGTCTGCGCGAGTTACCAGCCAGCTTCCTGCCAGAACACCCGAGAAAATAAACAGGCTCCATCGTTTGAATAGTGCTATGTCCACATTTCCAAGCCGGTGATGTGAGCGTATTGAACTGACGGAGGTCGGAATAATAGTTGCGAGAGAGGTAGCCGTCGCGACTAACATGGCTGAGTCGGCTGATACGCCAAACCCCTGAAACAGGAAATACAGCACAGGCACAATCACAATACCGCCGCCTACACCTAGTAGCCCAGCAAGAATCCCAGCGAATACCCCTGTGACTGCTAATGCCAGAATGGTCATCAGGTGACCTGACATAAACTCAATGATATCCATGCTTAATCCGCCAGTTCTTTGCGAATGATCTCAGCACCAGCCGCCAGGGCCTGCAACTTCTGACGCGCAATCTCCCGTGAAAGAGGGGCCATACCACAGTTAGTGCAAGGATAAATCTTATCGGCATCGGCGTATTTCAGTGCTTCACGAAGCGTCGCTGCGACTTCTTCTGGCGTTTCAATCGTATCGGTTGCTACGTCGATGGCGCCCACCATAATCTTCTTACCCTTAAGTAGAGTCAGAACTTCCATCGGGACACGGCCGTTATGGCATTCCAGCGAAACAATATTAATGCTGGATTTCTGGATCGCGGGAAACGTTGTTTCGTAATGACGCCACTCAGCCCCGAGCGTCTTTTTCCAGTCGGTGTTGGCTTTAATGCCATAGCCATAACAGATATGCACAGCGGTCTCACAGGTCAGACCTTCGGTCGCTCTTTCCAGCGCTTCGATGCCCCAGTCATTAACCTCATCGAGGAATACGTTAAAGGCCGGCTCATCAAACTGAATAATATCAACGCCGGCCGCCTGTAACTCACGAGCCTCCTCATTCAGAGCCTTGGCGAACTCGAATGCGAGCGTTTTACGATCCTGATAGTAATCATCGTAGAGGGTATCAACCATAGTCATAGGCCCGGGTAGAGCCCACTTAATCGGCTGGCTTGTCTGACCGCGCAGAAACTTAGCATCTTCAACAAACACCGATTTCTGACGACTCACCGGACCAATCACTCCAGGTACACTGGCGTCGTAACGGTCGCGGATACGCACGGTTTTCTTATTCTCAAAATCGACGCCGCTCAGGTTTTCGATAAAGGTGGTCACAAAGTGTTGGCGAGTCTGTTCACCATCACTGACGATATCGATGCCTGCGGCCAGTTGTTCCTGAAGAGAGACGCGCAGGGCATCCTGCTTTCCATCGAGGAGCGCTTTACCGTCGAGTTTCCATGGCGACCAAAGTTTCTCGGGTTCTGCTAGCCATGTGGGTTTAGGCAGGCTGCCTGCCGTTGACGTTGGAAATAGCTTTTTCATTGTTAGCTCTGTTGTTAGCTCTGTTGTTGGCTCTTTCTGAATACAGGTAATAGTTCAGGCGAAATCGGCTGACCATTGTTCAAGAATTTTCTGGTACGGCTTAATGAAGTGTTCTTCGGCGAACTTGCCCTGTTTAATTGCCAGCTGGCTGCGTTCGTCGCGGTCATACACAACCTGCGTAAGTGAGTGATCACTGTGTGTCAGATCAGGCTGATACTCGTACCCGGCGGCCGAATTAGCATTATAGATTTCAGGCCGATAAATCTTCTGAAAGGTTTCCATGGTGCTGATGGTGCTGATCAGTTCCAGATTCGTGTAGTCCGTAAGCAGGTCACCGATAAAGTAAAATGCCAGTGGAGCGACACTGTCTGGCGGCATAAAATAGCGGACGTCGAAGCCCATTTTTCTGAAGTACTGTTCTGTCAGCGAGGTCTCATTCGGAGTGTATTCCACCCCAAGAACCGGGTGCTGGTTTTCAGTGCGGTGATACGTTTTGGTGTCTGAAACACTGAGGCAGACAACCGGTAATTTGCTGAAATTCTCTTTGTACGTATCGGACTTAAGAAAGTCTTTAAATAGCTTGCCGTGCAGTTCGCCAAAGTCGTCAGGAATACTGAATTTTTTCTGGCCGGCATTGTATTCACGAAGCAGTACGCTGAAATCATAGTCGCGCACGTACGACGAAAAGTTATTACCTACGATCCCTTCGATACGCTTATTGGTCTTATGATCGATAATATTGGTTTTGAGTATCTCGATAGAGGGGAAGCCGTGGCCATTGCCCTCGACATCAATATCGACAGAAATAATTTCAAGCTCAAGCGAGTAGCGGTCGCCACGTGAATTATCCCACGGAGCCAGAGCATTAAAGCGGCGGTCAATCATTCGCAAAGCGCTGCGCAGATTTGCTTTGCGTTGCTCACCCCGGGCAAGGTTGGCGAAGTTAGTGGTGACGCGTGTGGCATCGGAGGGCGTGTAATCTTCGTCAAAGATCACACGCTTGAGTGTGTATGAAAAACCGTTACTCATGACTGCGTATCTCCCGTTTTCCAGGTTTTGTGTTCGATGTCGTCGCTCCGAAACTGACTCAATACCGTCTCGGATACGATCTGAGAGCACGTTTTACGCTGTTTTATGTATGAGTAAAATTGATTTTATATAATCAATGCATGATTAAATATAATGGGTTGGCGGGCGGCGAGGGCTCCCCGCTCACCATGGCTCTGAAAGTGGTCGTATACCGAAGTAGGGTAAATCCCCCCTGGCTCAGGCAGAAAAGGGGTGCTCGTAGTCTTTCGCGAGATCAATAAAGGCCTTCAGGTAACCGATCTCCTCGTCGCCTTCCCGCGTCCCCAGGAAGATCTGCTTCGCAATACCCTGCTCTCCCAGGCGAACAACATCGAGTGGCAGTCGCTGGCAATATTCTTCTGCTAACCAGCGAGGCAAGGCAGCAACGCCGCGCTGACAAGCGACCATTTGCAGCATGATCTCCGTGGTCTCACTGGTCTTGTGTTGCTTTGGGACTACTCCCGCAGGTGTCAGAAACTGTGAGTAGATATCCAGACGGTCGGTGGCGACGGGGTAGGTCAGCAAGACCTCATTGCGCAAGTCTTCTGGCTCCGCGAATGGCTGATTCGTGAGAGTATGATCTTTGGGCACCACTAGTACCTGTTCGTAATCAAACACTGGGGTAAAGCTCAGGTTACTTTTGTAAAACGGGTCAGGAGTGACCAGCAGATCAATTTCATAGTCGAGCAGGGCACCGACACCACCGAACTGAAATTTCTGTTTAACGTCGACATCCACATCCGGCCATGCATCCAGAAACGGAGACACTACCTTCAGGAGCCACTGGTAGCATGGGTGACATTCCATCCCGATACGCAGAGTGCCACGCTCCCCCATAGCCATCTGCTTCAGTTTATCTTCAGCATGAAAGAGCAGAGGCAGCACCCGGTTGGCGATGTTGAGCAAGTACCGGCCTGCCTGAGTGAGTCTGAGACTGCGACCCTCGCGAAGCCAGACAGGCGTTCCCAGGTTGTCTTCGAGTTTGCGCACCGTATGGCTGAGTGCAGACTGAGTGACGCACAGCTCTCTGGCAGCGGCCGTCAGTGAGCCATGCTCTTCGACGGCCTGAATGATTCTGAGATGACTACGTTCGATCATGGCTTATCCATCTAATGATGAAGAAAAGTAATTGAATGGTGAAAATATACCATTTTTATTCATTAAACGAGTTTTCTAAGCTTATCCCCATCAGAAGTCATAGCCCGGAAGTGGGCACCGAGGACCTGTTTAATTAGTGTTAACAGGCCCGAACAACGTGAGTGGATGAATAATGAGTGAAGTGGCCGCAGTAGAGGTACCAGAACGATATTCCCATGAGTGCCGGGTAGCGAGTGTACGCTTCCTTAACCGGGGGACATTCCAAGTGGAGCTGGAATCGTCGATAGGTGCTGCCCTACGCTATATCGCCGGCCACTATTTACAGTTGAATATCGATATTGATGGGCAGGCTCACTCTTTGTTTTACTCGGTCGCTAATCGACCTGACAGTAAACAACCGGGCAGGTTACAACTCTTCATACAGAACGGCAGTCTGTTCACCGAAAAGCTTTTACGCCGCCTTGTGCAAATTTGTGGCCGTCAGGAACACCTGACCGTGGCACTGCCAATGGGGCGCGCGTTCTTACAAAGCAATCTGAAACAACCCCATCTGCTGGTTGCGGCAGGGTCGGGGATATCAAAAATAAAATGCCTGGCCGAAGAAATAGTGGCACGAGATCCGAGTGCAGACGTCCGAGTGTATTGGTCAAATAAAAATATTGATGACTTCTACCTGCTCGAAGAATTCCGGGAATGGGAAACTCAGGACGAAAAGCTCAGTTTTACACCCATACTCGAATCTGAACATCCAGAGTGGAACGGGCGCACGGGATTTATTTTCGAAGTCATCCAGGAAGATCAAGGCGTCTCAGGTAATACAGTCGCTTACCTCTGTGGGTCGCCCCGAATGGTGTATGGCACCATTGATCAGCTGGCACCGTATGGGCTAACTGAAGCGAACTGCTACTCTGATGTTTTTGAGTACGCGCCGCGGGATAAGCAGGTTGCGGTGTGATTGCTGTTTAGAGATGCGTCAGGTTCTCGCTGAACAAGAGGCCCTCTAGCTGGGCGTCTTCTACCGCTTTCTTGAATATATCCGTGCAGTAAACACTCACGTAGCTTTCTTTGGTTCTGAAGACGGGGACACCCTTCAGGCTATTTTTGTCAAATTGAATAGAACTTAGAAGGTTCCCCTTTCGAGTGACGCTATCCGGCTTAACAGCCTTTAAGTCCTCTGCAATCGTTAGGGTATTGAACAAATAAAAGGCTGAACCCTGATGAGTGCATGGTAAAAACTCGCCGTGAGGTTCGAGCAGGTCCCTGAATTGCTTATAAGCAGACTCATGCAAGACAAGGTAGTTACGCCACCGGGAAATCGTTGGAATGGTTGGCAGTGAGCCATCCATTTTGAACTCCAACTCCAAAGGAACCCAGTCGTCAGCATAGGATCTTGGCTTGGTAAACAGAACGAAGTCATCATCACCGCGTTTTTCTTCAACTTCGTCCGGATCTAGGTCCGGGACCATGTAGTCATGGTCGTTCTCGAATACTTGGTAAAACTCCATTTCAGGCACCGTGTTCTTTTCTAAGTTGGTCTGCCGACAGCATAACGTAGTCAGGAAAACATGAGAACTCGAGGTCATATTCAATACCTCTTAGTAAGCGTTCTACATCCTGCTCGGTCATCGTCTCGATATCGAGCGTATCAAACTCGAAGCCGAGCCATTTGTAGTAACCTTTTCGATGAATCCGGGAGTGTGGGACTGCCATTGGCATTTTAGGGTGCGGAGTATCGGCCGTGCGTCGCGGTAACCATGTTCCATTCCGGATGTCATCAATCCTGATGTTGACACGAGCTAGTACAGCACGCATTGGCGCTGCACCGGGGTGACCACCAGAAACAATCGCGTGGGCATCACAGTTAAGAGCCATCCCGCATCTTTATTCCATTTCTAAATGAACGGGCTTTGTCTTTATATATTGGGTCAACTTGAGACTGAGCAGTTAGTTTCCCTAAGATCCTACTTTCGAGTTTTTCATGGGGAATAGCCTTATCAGATGCGTGCCATAGCATCATATCGGAGTAGATTTTATGACGATTCTTTTGGGATAACACAAGTTTGTTACCATCTATTGCAGTCCCTGTGACATTCTTAATTGAATTCGCACGATAAAGCTTCGTTTTCTTAGGGTGAAGTTGGTGGCCGTAACGGATCGCAATTTTCTTTATTAGAGATATGAACTTTCTGTTTAAATTTTGACCAGAGAAGGTTATGTCGTCTACGAATATAGAAAAATTAAGGCTTTTCGCTTTGGCGAGACTTTCCCACTCATCAAACATGGGCTTGTTTGCCCAGTAAGCAATTACCATGCTTATGCGACTACCGGTAGGGACATGACCATTAATTGTGCAGATGTCAGACAAAATTGACGAAACATCTTTAGAGCATTTTAGCTGGCGATGAAAAAATTTATATATACTTTCCCGAGTCGTTGATTGAAAAAATCCCCTTATATCTGACGTTAACAAAGGATGATTTCCTAAATGGACTTTTGCATTTGTTATATGGCTTCTCTTTTTGATACCAGAATGAAGGCAGTCCGAAGGTTTTATTCTGACGAGTAAAGAAGCAATTCTAGTCTGAACAATGTCTCTAGCTCCGATTGGTTGCTCGATTATTCGACCGTTATCGGTAAAAACATTATAGAGATTGTTGTCACATAAAGATGTCAACGTGCTAATGTCAGTATGAAGGAGTTGGGCAAGTTTCTTCAGGCTGCCTACCTTGTATAGGCAGCAGTCTTGGATGCCATAGTTTTTATTCTTCGAAGCTATTTTAGGCTTTCTTTTGGGTTTCTTTATCAACGAGCCATTCCATGACGGTAATTACTTTTTCTGAAAATCCTTTTCCGAATCTGTCTGAGAACTTCTTCGGGTTCTCGTGCGAGAGTGTCTCGGAGAGAAATACTAAAGAAGAAGCTGGGATGTCAAAGATGGATGAATATTTTTCTAAAAGCGCGAGGGAAACAGTCTTTTTCCCTGATTCAAGTTCGCTGAGATACGACTTCGATATATCGAGCTTTGCTGCCAGCTCTAGCTGGCTCATTTTATGGAATTGCCTAATCAATCTAAGTACTTTGCTGATCATGTTCTTTCTCCTGTAAAACAGGGGTACACCTTAGTCGGTGTCATCCCCCTCGAAGAATTTGAAAAGCTTGTAAAGATACAAAGCAAACTTCACTAACTTCCACAGAACTTTCCAAATCTTGTTCTTCTTGGGACTGTCTTCCGACTTAGGTGCCAGCCAAAACCTGTTGAGTATTTTCGTGATCATAATGACCCTCCATGAAACCTAGCTTAGCGAAATTGCTAGCTAGTCTCGCCCGTGCTTCATGGATAAGAGATTTTTGGCTGTGACCCCCTTTTACCGGACCGAAGGTCCAGGTTCTCGCCCAGATATCGGTCCGTCCCTCGCAGTGTGTCCTAGATGAACTGTTGCGGGGATAATGGCAGAAGCGAAGCTTCCATGGGTAACTAAATACCCAGGTACTACTGGCGATAACTCTTAATTCTCAACAGTGGACGTATGATAACCCAATAAACGTGAGTTCGCAAATAGCGAATTTGATGTTTTTGCTCTGTAGTCGGAATATAGTCTTTAGGGCAATATTTCTGAGATGGTGAGTGAAGAAGTCTAATGTAATCTATCTGCTGGGTTTTTCCGTATGCTGATATGGCGGGATTGTACTCTGGGCCATCCATGGCCCAGCCCCTTCGGGCGCCTGCGGCGGTACTGATTGCTCCAGGCAATCAGAAGAACCCGGAACTATGATCGATTCAGAATCACAATCGTCAGACAAATAAAAAGGCCCCACCTGAAAAACAGGTGGGGCCTTTTTATTTGTTTGGTGGAGATGGCGGGATTTGAACCCGCTGCAGTGCGATTCGTAGTGATTGAATGTGCCTAATATCGGGGTTCCCAACGAAACAAGATCACTTTAGAGCACTCAAAAGCACAGCTTTGTAGTCACTATGTAGGCACTTTGTTAGTTGCGACAATGATCACTCCTGATGTGTAGCTAAAGCCATAGCCATAACCAACACCATTCTTATAGTTGTTGCCGCCGGAAGAGACAGGCATAACCTGGGTTACTTGATAACCGGAATCAACTAAATCGTTGCAGGCCTTCTGGATTTCTATTGCCAATGAGTTCCCATCAACGATGTCAGTGGGCTTTTCACCACCAAACATTCCGGATTTCGACTCTAGGGATGAAGGAATAAAAACGGTTCTAACAACTTCAGACATCTGTATCTCCCTATAACTAGAGCGGCAAATGATAACGCTGATGCGGATTATGGCAACCATGGGGCGCTACCGCCCCCATACCCCCGGTGGTGCGCTCAGTCGCCGCTTGGCTGGTCAATCAGGGAGGTGCTATCTGAAACTACGATTTCGCATGCGAAACTGGATCACGAAGCGATGAGAAACTACGATTTCGCATGCGAAACTGAACTATGAGTAGTTCATCTGTACGTGAGGTTTGTCGCTACGCTCCGCACTCTCACGTATCAGATGAACCCCCTAGCATTTCTTCAATGAACCCCTGTGAGTCCTCACGTTTGCATAAGACTACACCGTTATAGTCTGGGCCTGACACCTTTACCATGCACTCATTGACTGGATCGACCGTGTATTCGAGAGTCAGTAAGTTTGCCGAAGTCAGGTGTGTGAAGTTTCCGCCCTGGTTAACGGTGAAGCGATATTGGATCTTTGGAAACCGACCATTGTTGTACGAGATATAGATCTCATCAGCTTCAGACAAGAACTTGAAAGGCTGTTTTCTTGAGGAGCTGATAATCGGTGTAGAGGGGCGTTCACCGATGGGAGTAGCTGAGAGATCGGGGTTATCCGTTGCCTTAACTGTTGTTGAATCGTAGTTATATGCTTTCAGTGTCTCGGGAATGAGATAAGCTGCGAAGCACAGCGCCACGATGCCAGCCGCGATACCAAGCCGGAAGTTTAGTCCTTTGAGAGCATTAAATCGGCCATCAACTCGGTTTTCATTACCGGCTGACCCCGTCATGCTCTTGGTATGGCTTTTATAAAGCGCGTATACCTCTTTCTTAAACTTTCCCTGTATCTCGCTGACACGCTTAGAAATCGGGGGCGAAGCGCCTGTGACGGCACCATAGTACACATCGACCCTGTAATGGTTATTCAATCCTAAGTTTGAAAGTTTTGTGACCCTGAAGGTCGTCTCTATCAGTGATCGTGCGAAGTTCGCGATCTGGCTTAGGTCCTGGGTAACAAAAACGATCTCAGTTGCGAGACCATTCTCACCTACCAAATGGCGATGCTCAGCGAGGAAAGATTTGTCCTGATCTCTGACATTTCTCGCATTTGTTCCCGCTGGCCATAACTGCCAAATCTCATCTATGACGATCAATGAGCCTGGAACGAAAACTTCAGACCACCAGGCAGAATTCTCAATGATGTCTTTGATGTCGAACTGTGTGACGGACATTCCGTATCGGGATAGGCAGATCTCTTCATTCATCGGAATGTTAGTGAATACCTGTCGCATTTCTTTCAATGCAGGAGCTATGACATTTTCAACTACGCCATATGATTTCCCGTGTCCAGGTAGTCCGGTATAGGCCGTAATGGTCATTGTTTATCCTATGATGGGTATTCGTTTAAGAATGAATCGGGCGGTGTACGCGGAAACAATAATTCCTATACCGACATCTACTTGAAAAACGGAAATGGCCCAGCTGACTGAAGGCGGAAGAGTGTACTGTCCTACATCCGCCATGAAGTCGGGGGGTGGGATAGCTTCAAAAACCCCCGCAATAGCTGAGAGTAGAGAGTCGAGTAACCATACCCCCCATGACTGTAACTCGTCCCTCCACCATTCAAGGGCGCATGAGGGGTCGTACCAGCTACAAGTGTTCTGTTGTATTTCGTCCATAATTAAGCGCTCGCAAAAACTCTAAAACCAGCCCATATGTAGATGATGATCATGAGAACGCCTATGTAGCTTTCGACGGTATCCATAAGATCGCAATGAACAGAAGTGGAGGCTACAACTCCAATGATCGTATCTCTAAGATCAATTGAGAATGTCGGGCATTGGGCGTTGCTTGTATCTACCAAATCAGACATGCCTGAAAAAGATGAGACTAATTCTGAGTTCTCAATTCTCGATTTGTAAGAGGTTACAGCCTCGTCGATTGTTGATGCTCCGCCGGTGCTGCTGTGTGCGGGAAAGTCTCCCATGTCCGTATTGAGACAGGCATAGTAGTTTGAGCTTTCAGGGTTGCACTCCCCAGGCGCGACAGATTGAGCAATGCCGCTTAGCTGGTTCGATATCGTATCTAACGTATTCAGTTGATTAGATATACCGTTGAGACCGTTAGAGGTAGAGAGTGTATTTTGCTCAATAGCGTACTCTAGGGTTGCAGTGTTGGTTTGTGACTGCTCTAGGTTGTCCCTAGTAACACGTTCGAGATTCCCGAAGTAACCAGAAAGCTCGTTACCAATACCAGATGTTAAAGTGTCTGGATGAGTATCGTTTATAGTGGGAGAGTTGGAACCGGCCCATTCAGGAGTCGCGGGGTCATTGTATGGATCTCCGTCTTCGTTCCCTCCGTTGTCAGCAAGGTCGGGAGAATCGAGCGGAATGTCATAACAAGACAGGCTGAAGTTCTCTGGATCTTGATATGTAAAGTCTTCGGACGATCCTACTGGACAACCCCCGGTCTCATTAATTACGAACTCGTAACAAGTTTCTGCATCGGTGCAAAGGGTCGGACATATTCCAATGTCTTCGCGAACGTAACTACCGTCTGAACATTGCTTTAACGCTCGCCGGTCGCAAGCATCATCGTATCCGAGAACGTCAGAGGGGAAGCCATCCTCACATATTTCAGCACCTTGGCCGTACCCCTCTTGGCAGCTAGGGACTTCTGAGGAGCTCGCACCGCACTGCGAATACATAACTATGGTAGGAACGATAGCCAACTGACCGTCTGCAAATCGTTTCTTAAACTTGGCCCAGGAACCTTCGACCCAAGAATCGAAGACCATATCTGTGCATTGATAAGAATCAGAAGAAGTGCAAACGGTAAGTGCAGCAGCATATGGAGTTGACCCGTAGTAATCAGGGTTTTGATAATAGCCATTGACGAACCAGTATGAACCGTACTCTCCACGATCCTCCTCATTGGAGAGTGCAGCGATAGACGTCATCATGATGAGCAGAAAGGTAGTTATTCTCATAGTAATCACCACCGAGAAAAGCAGGCATAGGATGTCGCGAATCCAGCGACGAAGAATGTCCAGTAATAGAGGTCAAGCATGAGTGATACCTTGACTAAAAAAAGGGGCCGAAGCCCCCTGAGTGTTACGCGCCGCGAACCATTGAGAGCAGCATCTTGGCGCCTTTCACGGCTACCAGCACAACGACGACAGCAGCAGCGACAGCAGCAATACCAGTGATAACGGTTCCGTAGTCCACAGCAGCGGTGATGGTTGAGATTGCAGTTGCATCCATAGTGATTACCTCACGAGTTTTAAGATTTGAGTTACGCCCCAGGCTGCTGCCCAGGGAGTGATAAACAGGGCGAACCCTGCGCCGAACATAGCCGTAGCAACCTCTGGGTTGATCTGGCTGACGTCAAACGGGACGGTTGCGATTTGTGTTAACCATCCCGAGGGACACACAGGAGAGCCGTCGCTATTCACGCTGACAGCATCTCCGCATACGACCACCACGTTCACTAGCTGACCTTCTGAACGCTTTTCTGAGCGGGAAGTAACTTCAACTCAAATGGATTGAGTTCGAGATTCTTAAAGCGGCCTACTTGAAAGGTGCTTAAATCCAGCGTGTAGTCGCCAATAGGTTTGGCATCTACTGGGTCACGAAGAGGAACTTCGATTTGTTGAGGGAATGCTCCGCCAAGGTGGGCATACGCTTCTTGGAAATAGCGCACACCGTTTTTTGTTTGGCGTTGCTGTACCTGGTGGTGCCCATCGATGATTGAGATTTTAAGCATAACGTTCTCCGTTAATTAGCTGACTAATGAAAGTTTGGGGCGGTTCAAGCCGGATGCCGGTTCTTGATAGGTCGCAGGGTGCTGCTTTTCGTAATCCATTTTTATCAACTGAATGACCGGGACTACATTTGACTTGATCTTGTGAAGGTTCTGTAAGTTAGCCAGGGGAATGCCAGCTTCCTTCAGGTGACCGATCTGCCGATAGAAAGTACTGCTGGGGGTTGTCGCGTGTATTTCGTCGTACCCTTCACTGGCAATAGACCGATAGAACCGGAACGCTCTTAAGGCTACGGAGTGATTCATCGATCCGTTATTTCTTGGCTTAGAGTGTGTGGCTTTCAATCGCCCTAGTACGTGATCGTCTGAATAGTCCATGACCTGCCCACCTTCGAATGTTTTGAACACGTCTTTAAAGGCTTCCTCATGAAGCTGCTTCCACAGTGACTTTCCGTGCTCTTCTTGAAATTGATTGGCGTATTTACCGAGCTGAACGAGACCTGAGGGAATGGCACGTTCTGTTAACCAGCGCTTTCTTATCGTTGCTTCAAATCGAATGAGTCCGCGTGTGTAATCGACGAGTTCTTCTGATGAGTTAATGGCAATGGCCTCATCGTATTCACCATCTGCGTTTTTCTTCTTGAGCTCAGAAATGTAATTTTTTAATTCGTAATGCTTGAGGTAGACCTTCAGGCGCTTATGCCGTGAATCTCGCTTTCCGAAGTAAACAGTCGTTGGGTATTGCTCCCGGGATTTCGTTTGACCCGAGCGAAGGGAGGCGCAGTATTTAATAAACTGATCAGCGATCTGCTGAGATTCCGCTTTCACGGAATAGGTGACGTCAAGGCTGGATATATGAGAGGCAGCGACATCAAGCATGCTATTAAGGCTTGGGAACGAGATAGCGAGCAAGCCCAACATTTCAGCGACACATTTCTTGTAGTCTTCAGTTCCATAAACGTTGTGCCCCAGAAGCAGTTTTGCCGGACTGGCCTTTATTTCCACATACGGCCAAGCGTTCATCGGGCGGGTGAATGACTTGACCGCCATGCCGGATGCCCACGATGGGATCGATTCATAGGGGTGATACAGATCTTCTACTATGATCTTGCCATCGCTGGAGCGGTTTACTGTGCGGCCCGCAACGGTGGCCTCTGTGTTGAGGAGATGGGCCACATCCATGATGCCGGTGTCCTCGTTATTGCCGTTAACGACGTACTGGTCGGCGAATGGGATATGGATGACGAGACGGTCGATCATGCGATATTCCCAATATGGGACAAGAGTCCACTATTAAAGTGTGTGGACGCGCCGCTGGCGCGGCGCACTCCTATCAACAAGGACGCCTTAAAGGTCATAATCGGCCTCTAGCGCTTCTTTGGTAATCAGTGCCATGTTGACCAGGCGATGACGTCCGATGCGGAAGGTTGGCAAATGACCTCGGTTGATCATTCCGCGAATGGTTTCTTCGGAGAGACCTGTCAGCTGGGAGAACAACTTCTTAGTGACAACTGGCCCAGCACTTACAGATGCCGCTGGGTTTATAATTGAATTCGCTTCTTCCATGAACGCCTCTTAGTTGAACTTTGCGGGACATTTCTGCACTTTGTTGGATTGTCACAGGTACATGGCTGTAATTAGCCTTAATCAGGTTGTGCATACCTGAAAACAGGTAGTTGAAACCTTATATAGGGGATTTCTATATGTCAACACTTTCTGAAAAGATGAGGCTCATCCGAGAGGTGGAGTCAAAAAGCAGAGAGGAATTTGGAAAGGAAATCGGTGTTCCGAAAAGAACTATCGAGGGCATCGAGAATGAGGGGCGGGTGCCAAGGGGCGATGTCGTCGAGAAAGTTGCAGCGAGATGGCCAAGATATGCGTTCTGGCTGATTACTGGGAATACAGACTTGCCTTTTCATATGTCACCAGATCGGTCTACGGGTACTGTTCTCCGCGTATTTGAAAATGTCAGCAATCTTCATCCGGGATCGGACGATCTGATGACCAGGCCGGAATGGTTTGGCAAAGTTCAGTTCATTCAGCGTAGTGATGAAAAGAATGACCTTTACGCTCTTATCGAAACAATTCAGCCGGAACTTATGGGAATCAAGCAGTGTATTTTCATAGGATCTGGAATGAACCTTTGCAGCGATGGAAGCGGAAAGAACCGTTTGAAAGACCTTGCCTCATATCTGATTCAGAAGGGGCGGGCAGATTTAATCAAAACGAGCGAGTTAAAGATTTGTTTGCCTGGAGATATCAATACTCTCTTTGAGACCAAACAGATCGAAGAGTCTGCTCTTCAAGTACCGGATCTCGGAAAGGCGGAGTGGTTGAAAAAGCTCTATACGAACTTTACTGCGTGGAAGATGGAGGGTGAGAGTTACGAACCGAAGTTTACGTGGCAGGACTTGAAGTAGGATGACGATCAAAAAGGATGGTGAGAAATGGCTCGTTGATCTATACCCCGAGGGAAGAAAGGGGAAACGAGTTCGGAAGAAGTTTGATACCAGAGCGGAGGCCGCGCGGTTTGAAAAGTTTGTGCTCAGTGCTGTGCACCAGGGGAAGGACTGGAATACCAGTAAGCGAGATCCCCGACATCTGAATGAACTAATAGATATCTGG
The DNA here is from genome assembly GCF_002339775.1 of Thalassolituus sp. UBA2590. NCBI lineage: Bacteria > Pseudomonadati > Pseudomonadota > Gammaproteobacteria > Oceanospirillales > Oceanospirillaceae > Thalassolituus > Thalassolituus sp. UBA2590. The sequence goes on along the minus strand of NZ_DDKU01000076.1, from coordinate 9,139 downwards.
TACAAAGCGAAGGGCGGCTATCTCAAAGACGGCGCGCGTCGCCGAAAGTGCCTGATGGATATTGCAGAGTGGCTGGGAAACCCGAAAGGGATTGATCTGAAAGCAAAAGATTTCACAGCCTATCTGAGTTACAAGACAGAATCCGGCATTTCAGAAAAGACCATTAACAATCACCTGGGCTACATGAATGCGGTATACAACTACCTGTCCGAAGTAGGTGAAATCGAGTACACCAATCCCTTGGCGAAGATTAAGCCGATCAAGATAGATGAGCGTGAACTCTCATGGCTCACGATCGAGCAGATCCGACATTTGTTAATCACCATCGAATCATTCACTCAGAACCCTCACGTTCTACTTCTGACCAAGATTTGTCTGGCAACAGGTGCAAGGTGGAGCGAGGCGGAGGGGTTGAAGTTACGTCATGTGCGTGATGGAAAAGTGAGTTTTCACGGAACCAAGAGTGGCAAGTCTCGAAGTGTCCCTGTGGATGAAGATCTTTTTAATGAAATCCATGCTCACCTGGAAAAGTTTGGTGAGTTCAGCTTTTCGCTGAGTGCATTTCGAAGGGCTCTGGACGAATCAGGAATTGAACTTCCAAAAGGGCAAGCGGCTCACGTGTTGAGGCATACGTTCGCAAGTCACTTCATGATGAATGGGGGAAATATATTGGCGCTACAAAAGCTTCTTGGTCATTCATCACTTTCTATGACGATGAGGTATGCGCATTTGTCGCCCGATCATATGATCGAGGCGGTAAAACTGAATCCACTGGCTGTAGGCAAGATGTAGTCATTCTTTAATTTTCGAACTGCCTATAAAAGAAAAACCCTAACAGAATCAATCTGTTAGGGTTTCTTATTTGGTGGAGATGGCGGGATTTGAACCCGCGTCCGCCAATCCTCCACTAGAGGATCTACATGCTTAGTCTTCTCTATTGATTTAGTTCGTCACGGGCCGAGAGACAGGCCGTTCGGAACGAGCTGGATTACGTTTAGTCCTTTGGCTCCCAGCAAAGCCTCCGGACGATCCTGTAGGGCTGCGCCCTCGTCCCCCGGTTACAGGAACCCGGGTTCGGAGGTAAGCGGGGCTATTAGGCCGCTAGTGCGTAAGATTCGTCGTTTGCGAATATTTAAATGTACAACGTTTATTTACGAGATCGTCGTACGCTCTCGGCATGCACCCATAGCTTTGTAATCAACGTCGAATCCAGATCATCCCCGAATTCTGGTCGCTCTCAGCCAGGAGCTGGATCATTTCTGATCCTTGTTCTTTAGATGGGGTTAATTAGTGGAAGTTCAACCCCAGAACAGTCGCTAATGTAGCACAGGTTGCAGTGAGCTGTCAGCGCACTGAGTGCTTCATAATGCGTTCTTTCTGCTTCGCCCAGTCACGGTCTTTGGCCGTGTTGCGCTTGTCATGGCTCTGCTTACCTTTGGCGAGGGCAATCTCGGCTTTGACGTGATGCCCCTTCCAGTAGAGTGCAGTGCAGACACAGGTATAACCTTTCGCCTGTACCTTCTGTGAGTAGCGCTCAATCTCACGACGATGCAGCAGCAGTTTGCGCTGGCGGCGAGGTTCAGCAACAACGTGCGTTGATGCCTGAGTCATCGGTGTAATCTGGGCGTTATGCAGCCAGGCTTCACCACGATGAAACTCGATAAAGGAATCCAGCAGCTGAACTTTGCCTTCACGAATCGATTTTACTTCCCAGCCGAGCAGCTCAAGACCTGCTTCGAGCTTATCTTCCAGAAAGAAATCGTGTTTGGCCTTTTTGTTCAGCGCGATTGTTGAGGAGCCGCTATTGGCTTTTTTCTTTTTGCTCATCGCGTCAGTATAACTGACAGTGAGTCTGAAGGGCAGAGGGGGGGAGCTTGAGGCAAGCGTTTAAATTTCGGACAATAGCCCCTTCGCAGAATAAGGATAATGGTAATGACGTCAGATAAGCGCGGTATGCATGGTATCTGGGCAAGTCGCTGGACATTCATTCTTGCGGCCGTGGGTTCGGCTGTAGGATTAGGTAATATCTGGAAGTTTCCATACATCACCGGTGAGTACGGTGGTGGAGCATTCGTGATGGTGTATCTGCTGTGCATTCTGTCGGTAGGTATCCCGGTCATGATGGCCGAGGTGTTGCTGGGTCGTAAGGCCCGGATGAGCCCGATTAATACCATGCATCGCCTGACAGCCAAGTATAAAGCCCCGGCGTTCTTTTCGGGCATCGGCTGGATGGGCGCGGTGGCAGGGTTCTTTATTCTGTCGTTTTACAGTGTTATCGCCGGCTGGACGCTTTATTACTCACAGGCCATGGTAACAGGTACTTTTGTGGATATTTCAGCCGAAGATGCGGGGGCGTTATTCGGAGGCTTGTTGGCAGACCCCGGCACCTTAATTGGTTATCACACCTTATTTCTGTTCCTTGTTGGTTTCGTTATCTCAAGAGGGGTTCATCGTGGGCTGGAGACGTCACTTAGGCTATTGATGCCTCTGCTTTTCGTCATGTTACTGGTGCTTCTTGGGTATAGCCTTACAACGCCTGGATTCAGTCAGGGATGGGATTTCTTGTTTCGTTTTGAGCCAGAAAAGCTCACTCAGGAAGCCGTGGTTACCGCACTAGGGCACTCGTTCTTTACGCTCTCGCTGGGCATGGGGGCCATCATGGCTTATGGCGCCTACATGCCAGCGAACTCCCGATTAGGTAAGACTATTCTGACCGTCGGCGCTCTTGATACTTTGGTGGCTCTGGTCGCAGGCCTGGTTATCTTCCCGATCGTGTTCTCTAACGGACTTGAACCGGGTGCGGGTCCGGGCTTGATGTTTCAGACTCTGCCGATTGCGTTTGGGCAGCTGCCCGGTGGTGTGGTAATCGGTACTGCATTCTTCGTACTGGTAGCGATTGCAGCCTGGAGTTCGGCAATTTCATTGGCTGAACCTGCCGTCGCCTGGGCGGTTGAGAAAGGGTTCAGTCGTGGTCGTGCGACGATTGCAGTGTGCGCTCTGGCCTGGGTGATAGGGCTGGGTACTGTAATGTCATTCAATGAGTGGGAGAACCACCAGTATTTTGTGACTGTTGAAGGTGTTGATGGTGACGGGGCGGTTCAGCACGATGAGTTCCTGCTTTATGCGGATGTCGGAACGTTAAAAGAGTCACTGGGGTCAACCGGTGGCCTCGAATACGAAGTGAAAGGTAAAACATTCTTCGATGTGCTCGACTTTCTGACGACGAACATTCTACTGCCAGCGGGTGGCGTGTTGATTTCGCTGTTTGTCGGGTGGTTTATGACCCGCAGAGCCATCGCAGATGAAGCACGTATGAAAAGTGAGCGATTGCTTACACTCTGGCGCTTTATGATTCGAGTTGTATCGCCGCTCGCGGTATTATTCGTGTTTTATCATGGCCTCCTATGAGGCCATGATGTTATGCCTTATTGAATTAACAGTTGGTTGAGTTAGATGACCCGAATATCGCGAAGCGCGCTTGTTTTACATACCGCAGAGCAAATGTTTGACCTGGTGAATGACGTGCGTCGTTATCCCGAATTTCTTCAGGGCTGTGAGTCGACGCATGTGATCGATGAGTCTGAGGATTTTATCGAGGCACGACTGACGCTAGCCAAAGCCGGTTTTGAGCAGAGCTTTACAACGCGTAATGAACTCAATCGCCCGGAAACGATGAAAATCAGTCTGGTTGAAGGGCCATTCAGCAAATTCACCGGTACCTGGCACTTTCAGAAGCTGTCTGATGAGGCCTGCAAAGTAACGCTTGAACTTGAGTTTGAAATGGCCAGCCGCATTGCCGGAGCCGCCATGGGAGCGCTATTTAAGCAGGTAGCCGGAATGATGGTCGATGCGTTTGTTAAGCGCGCGAAGGAAATATATGAGTGACGAAAAATTTCAGGTTGAGGTGGCGTACGCCTTGCCTGATAAGCAAAAAATTATCGCGATTGATGTCGTGCCGGGCACAACCATGATTCAGGCTGTTGAGGCATCCTGCATCGTGGATGAATTTCCAGAGCTGGATCTGAGTGCTGCCAAGTTTGGAATTTTCGGTAAGGCAGTGCGTTCGCCTGACAGTGAAGTACTGAAAGCAGGGGATCGGGTAGAGATATACCGTCCCCTGATTATTGATCCTAAGCAGGCGCGAGCAAACCGCGCTGCCAAGGCCAAAAAAGCCGAAGAGTAATTACTCTTCGACGCTAGGGATAGTCGGGTTGCGCTCTTCAGGCGGCACTTCGCTGGTCTGGTTTTCTTCGCTGAACTCTTCGGGCGGCAGCTCACCACTGTAGTGGCTGTAAAGTGCGGCGTCGTCGAAGTGCAGTGTGACCTGATAGCGTTTGGTGACTTTATCTCTCACTTCCAGGGTGTAGATGTAGTTCCAACGCTGATCTGAAAATGGGTTTCTCGCGACAGGGTTGCCCATCAGATAGATGACCTGGCGTTCAGTCATACCGGGCTCCAGCTGATCCAACATGTCCTGGGTAACGATATTGCCCTGTTGAACGTTGAGTTTGTAGACGCCTGGGAAGGTACAGCCGGAAAGGGTTGCAAAACCCAGTAATCCGGTCAGAATTAAAGCTCGCATAGTCAGGGTTAAATCCGGGCATTAGTTATTAAGAATGGACGGGATGATACCTGATCACCCCATCCACTGTGAAATGATAGAGGAATACCGTGTCAGAACAGAACATGGAACTTCGTAAAGCGGGCCTGAAGGTCACGCTGCCCCGAGTCAAAATTCTCAGTATTCTTGAGAGTAACCCAGAAGCGCACATGAGTGCTGAAGACGTGTATCGTTCATTGATCGACGCGGGTGAAGACGTGGGTCTTGCCACTGTTTATCGTGTACTGACTCAGTTTGAAAGTGCGGGTCTGGTTGAACGTCACAACTTCGATGGCGGCCATTCTGTATTCGAACTCGCACGTGGCGAACACCACGACCACATGGTGAACGTCGAAGACGGCACCGTGATTGAATTCTCGAACGAACAGATCGAACGCCTGCAGCACGAAATTGCTGAAGAACATGGTTTTGAGCTGGTTGATCACAGTCTGGTACTGTACGTTCGTAAGAAGTGACGTCAGGCTATTATTAGCAAGTACAATCAAAAAGAGCCGCAATTGCGGCTCTTTTTTTATATCTGTTTATACCTACTGATACGTTATGAGCCAGACGCTTTAAGAACCTGCCATGGCCAGCATTTCACCCGCATGAGCCAGTGTCTGTTGAGTGATTTCAACGCCGCCCAGCATGCGCGCCAGCTCTTCTTTACGCTGAGAGGTGCTTAGAGTGCGGATGCTGGTGTGCGTGGCTGAGTCGCCGCTGACTTTACTCACCTGAAAGTGATTATGGGCCTGTGCCGCTACCTGAGGCTGGTGGGTCACGCACATAATCTGGGCCTGTTCACCAAGCTCACGCATCAGGCGTCCGACACGCTCAGCGGTGCCTCCGCCCACACCGACGTCGACCTCATCGAAGATCAGACATGGGGTGTGCGACGTTGCTGCAGTGACGACCTGCAGTGCAAGGCTGATACGCGAGAGTTCGCCCCCAGAAGCAACTTTAGCCAGGGGACCTGCGGGCATACCTGGGTTGGTTTGCACTTCAAAGCCAACAAAGTTAAGCCCGTGCGGGTTCAGTTCACCGTCAGGCAATTCATCGCATCGGGTGGTAAAAATAGCCTTGCCGAGGCCCAGGGAGTCGAAGTGACTGCTTACTGCACTGCTCAGTTTACTGGCCGCTTTCTGACGCTTAGCAGACAGCTGCTGAGCGTCTTTCAGACAGATCGCTCTGAGATTGACCACTTCTTCTTCCAATGCTTCCAGGTCATCGTCTGACAGGCTCATGGCTTCTAATGCCGCTTCCTGTTCCTGCCAGTGGGCATAAAGCGACTCGGGCCGGATCTGATGTTTGCGCGCCATGCTATAAAGCTCGCTCAGGCGGGCATCAATCTGCTGCAGACGGTGTGGGTTCATATCGATGTTATCCAGATACCGCTGCAGAGAGCTGGCCGCTTCATCGAGTTGAATTTGTGCCTGATTCAGCATGTCACGGACTTCGTCCAATAACGGGTGTGTATCGTTGATGCTATCGACTTCCTGCAGAGCGCGGTGAACCATCTGGCTGGCAGCATCGTCGCCGGAATCTCCACCGTTACAGACGATCATGGCCGACTGGCCACAGATCAGAGTGTTCTCTGCACCGGACAAACGTTTCTGTTCGAGCTCGAGGTCGTTGAGTTCGTCCTCTTTCAGGTCCAGTTCGCGCAATTCACTGACCTGATACTCAAGCAGTTGTCTTTGCGCCAGAAGTTCGCTGCTGGATTCGCGCAGTGTGTGTAAGCGCTTCTCTTCTTTCTTCCAGGCTGAAAACCCACGGCGAACGGTCTCTGCGAGGGGGTTTAGCCCTGCATAGGCGTCGAGAATGTCACGTGCGGCGTCTTTTTCCAGCAACCGTTGATGCGCGTGTTGTGAATGAATGCCGATAAGGTGCTGCCCAAGATCACGAAGGTCGGCTGCAGACACCGGACGGCCGTTCACATAACCACGTGAACGGCCTTCTGCAGAAATGACCCGACGAAGTATAACGTTATCGTCGTCGGCAGGGAGTTCATGCTGCCTGAGCCATTCCAGAGCGGCGGCATTGGTAGAGAAAGTTGCCGCGACATCGGCTTTATCCTGCCCCTGTCGCACAGCTCCGGCTTCTGCACGTTGCCCCAGTGTCAGCCCCAGTGCGCCCAGCAGAATAGACTTACCGGCGCCGGTCTCACCGGTGATAACCGTCATGCCTTGAGAGAAATCGAGCTCCATATGCTCGATCAGGGCGAACTGATGAATCGACAGTGAGGTCAGCATACGACATCCTCTGGTCTGAATGTATATACAGTGTTTTTATATACAGTATCGGTTTCTGTCAAGGTGTTTTCCATGAACCGGGATTGAAAACAGGGGTTGAACTGCCAACGGCTGGCCCCATATAGCCGACAGCGATATGAATTAAGACCGATGACAGAGGTGACTGATGTCTGAAGAACAGAAACCCCAGGAAGAAATTCTGGAAGAAACTGCCGAACAGGAAGCGGTTGAAAACGCTGATGTAGAGGCAGAAGCTCCGGCTGATGCTGAGTTGGAAGCTGCCCGTGCGGAAGTGGCAGAAGCCAAAGATCAGGTCCTGCGTGTGCAGGCTGAAATGCAGAATGTTCGCCGTCGTGCAGAGCAGGACGTCGAAAAGGCGCACAAGTTCGCTGTCGAAAAGTTCGCCAACGAAATGTTGACCGTTGTCGATAATCTGGAGCGCGGTCTGGCTGCAGCGCCGGAAGAAGAAGCGACCAAAGCGATCCGTGAAGGTATGGAAATGACCCTTTCCGGCTTAATCAGTTCGCTTGAACGCTTCAAAGTTGAGCAGGTAAACCCGGAAGGCGAGCCTTTCAACCCAGAGCTACATCAGGCAATGAGCATGGTTGAAAATGCAGAACTGGCGCCAAACACAGTCATGGCCGTGATGCAGAAGGGCTACACCCTGAATGGCCGTCTGCTGCGCCCAGCAATGGTGATGGTCAGCAAAGGCGCCGCTCAGATCGACGAGAATGCCTGATAAAAAGTATGGAATAAGGTCTTGAAAGCAAAAAACGTGACCTTATATAGCTAACAACGACAGATAACGCTGTTTTTACAAAGTTTCAGATAGCCGCAGCAGGCGGCAAATTGGAGATTCAATTATGGGTAAAATTATTGGTATCGACCTCGGCACCACTAACTCATGTGTTGCGATTATGGACGGTGACAAGGCGCGTGTTATTGAGAACGCCGAAGGTGATCGTACAACCCCTTCTATCATCGCTTACACCGACGACGAGACTCTGGTTGGTCAGTCTGCAAAACGTCAGGCTGTTACTAATCCACAGAACACGCTGTTCGCAGTTAAGCGTCTGATCGGTCGTCGCTTCAAAGACGACGTCGTTCAGAAAGACATCAAAATGGTGCCTTACAAAATCATCGAAGCGGGCAATGGTGACGCTTGGGTTGAAGTGAAAGGCGATAAGTTTGCACCGCCACAGGTGTCTGCAGAAGTTCTGAAGAAAATGAAGAAAACTGCAGAAGACTACCTGGGTGAAGAAGTGACTGAAGCAGTAATTACTGTTCCGGCTTACTTCAACGATTCACAGCGTCAGGCAACAAAAGACGCCGGTAAAATCGCGGGCCTCGAAGTCAAGCGTATTATCAACGAGCCAACTGCAGCGGCGCTGGCGTACGGTATCGACAAGCAGTCGGGTGACCGTACTATCGCGGTATACGACCTGGGTGGTGGTACATTCGATATCTCTATCATCGAAGTTGCGGACGTAGACGGCGAGAAGCAGTTTGAAGTTCTGGCGACCAACGGTGACACCTTCCTTGGTGGTGAAGACTTTGACCTGCGTCTGATCGAATACCTGGCGGACGAATTCAAGAAAGAAAGCGGTATCGATCTGCACAACGACCCGCTGGCCCTGCAGCGTCTGAAAGAAGCCGCAGAAAAAGCGAAAGTTGAGTTGTCTTCAAGCCAGCAGACTGACGTAAACCTGCCGTACATCACTGCTGATGCGTCTGGTCCTAAGCACCTTAACGTCAAAGTGACCCGCGCTAAGCTGGAGTCGCTGGTAGAAGAGCTGGTTAAGCGTTCACTCGAGCCATGCCGCACTGCACTTGCGGATGCTGATCTGAGTGCGTCAGAAATTGACGAAGTCATTCTGGTGGGTGGTCAGACCCGTATGCCAATGGTTCAGAAGGCGGTTTCTGAGTTCTTCGGCAAAGAGCCACGTAAGGATGTTAACCCGGATGAGGCAGTTGCTGTCGGTGCATCGATTCAGGGTGCGGTACTGTCAGGCGATGTTAAAGACGTTCTGCTGCTCGACGTGACTCCGCTGACCCTCGGTATCGAAACCATGGGTGGCGTAGCAACCCCAGTGATTGAGAAAAACACCACGATTCCTACTAAGAAATCGCAGGTATTCTCAACCGCAGAAGACAATCAGACCGCGGTAACCATTCACGTGGTACAGGGTGAGCGTAAGCAGGCTGCGCAGAACAAGTCACTGGGTCGTTTCGACCTGGCAGACATTCCGCCAGCAGCACGTGGTATGCCACAGATTGAAGTGACCTT
>NZ_DDKU01000114.1:0-11467 GCF_002339775.1 Thalassolituus sp. UBA2590 | reverse complement strand
GCGCGCGCACCAGATAACAGAAGCGTTTGGCAGGCGCTGCATAGCGCACAGCATCTTCTTCTGAGAATTGAAAAATGATCGCGTTGTGATTGAGTCCGGCGGCCTTCAGTGCGACCTGAACCCAGGCGGGTAACTTCTCATCGCGCAGAGACGCCCCTGTAATATTGATAAAGAGCTTGGTGTCTTTACCTTGTTTCTGACGCTCAGAAAGAAGCTTGGTAGCATGCAGGATGACCCAGCGATCCAGTTTCCGTTTGAGCGTATCACTGACCTCGGCGCTGTTAATAAATGCCCCGGCCTGAGGGTCTGAGGCATCTCCTCCGGGTAATCGAAGCAGCACCTCGTAATGTTCGGCATCATCACCCCGCATACTGATCAGAGGCTGGAACAGAAGCCGTAACTGATTTCGCGACAGTGCCGTCGTGATCTGCTTTTCCATCGAGCGCGTTTGTCGTGCTTCCGATTTGTCTTCCGGCATAAACAGGTGAGCGCTGCTGCTACTCTGCTTGTTCTCTTCGGCGGCAGCATCGCAGGCAAGGTGAGCCTGTTGCAGGATCTCGGTCGGTACCGGGCTGGCGTCTGTGATCAATGTTATGCCAAGGCTGAGTGTTGGCTGCACGGTACGCTGTTCCAGATCAATGAGGAGATTATTGACCGTGCTGATCAGTTTCTGGGCTTGCTGGCGTGCCTTGGCTGGGTCACCACCCGGCATCATCCAGATAAAGGTATCATCTGAAATTCGCGCGGTGACATCGTATTCATGCGCGATACTGCTCAGGCACTGACTGATCTCACGGATTACGGTGTCACTGGACTCAAGGCCAACATCGCGTCGGATGGCATCAAAACCGTTGATCTCGGCATACACCAGAGTGCTGAACTGCTTTTCCAGAACGGCATGGTCGACGGCGCGCGTCAGTCGTTCGAGGAAATAGTCTTTGTTGTGCAGCTGAGTAACGGCGTCTCTGTGTCGTAGCTCAGTCAATTCTGCAGCCAGTTCGCTTTCTGTGTCGCGTCGGCTGATCTGAATCTGATTGCAAGGCTCGTCACTGTATGTCGCGTCGCTGAAACTCATAGTCATCGGGAATTGCTCGCCATCCGGCAGAACCCCCGTTGTTTCGAGCTCAAAGCTATCAGGTATGCCGGTGCGGTATTGTTTCAGAAACTCTTTAAAGTTCGCCTGACTGTCCGAGGCAATCATGTCCATGACAGGCATGCCCTCGAGGTCTTCGACCGATTCATAACCGAACATTTCAAGATAGGCAGAATTTGCATGGACATGCATACCATCATGAATGTAAGCAATCGGATCGCGTGAACTTTCCAGCAGCGTGCGCGAGCGCTTTTCTGCGTCTCGTAGTTTAACCTTCAACAGGCGGACTTCCTGGCGGTTGCGCAAGTGCTCGACTTCACGACGTATGGTCTGCATCAGGATATTGCTTTCATCAAAAGCAACTACAGCACTGGCGCCTTTGGTCAGAGCACTTTCGAGAAGAGCATTGCTGGAATTTACCGGTATGAGGATCAAAGGAATATCGTAGTTCAGTCGATGAATCTGGCTTAGCAGCTCAGTGAACTCGATGTTTTCCAGATCCGGATCGGCAACTACGACATCCCATTGGGCGGACTTAAGGGCCTCTTCAAATTGCTCATGTGTGATCACTGTCCGGGCACGTGTACTGAAACCGGAATTACGCATCAGACTGACGAGTTGTTCTGCGTCGTTCTGAGTCTGCGTCAGTAACAGTAGTTGCAGTGTGTCACGGGATAGCGACATGAGTGAGCATACCTCGGCTGAAGAAAACCCGAAATTATAGGTGCTGTCGAATCAAAGAAAAACGGCATAGGTGACAAATTTTGTCACCCGTTGGCCCAATCAGAGTTTATTCCAGAGAGAATCAAAATCATCTTCAATCAGAGCATCACTAACACTGGTGGCCACCTGGCGTTTTTGCTCGGATGAGACTCCGGAAGCTCTGAACTGGAATTGCCCAAAGCTATTAGTAGACGCCAGGCTTTTGCTTAACTGATAGCGTCCGCTGAGTTTCTCATGCATCAACTCAATCTTATTTCCGGTACGGAAGGGCACCCGCGGCAGTATGACGCTGGCAGGCTGAGCGATCGCTTTAATCGCAGGCAGAACCAGAGCGCGCATTTGCGGACCGTTGCTGCCGGTTTTTTGCAGCAGGCGGGCGATAGCGACTTCGGCACGCGGTGCCAGAAGTTCAACGCCCAGCTGAGTCCCCTGACCTCGCAGGTGACGAATCCAGCGGATTGCTCCGACAGACCAGTGGCGTACGCCACGCTCCTGAATGCCGATCAGCTCGCCGGCCTGAATGGCGCTGGGTAGCTCACCTTTCCATTGCAGGCAATAGCCACCCGGGCTGGTGTTAATCAGAATTACGCCATAGCTGCTGTAGCGGGTTTTGGGCTCGCTGTTTTCTTCTTCTTCGACCTGATGGCGGTTGATAAACTCAATAGCATCAAGATTCATCGCTTTGTTATCGGGCATGCGTGAACCGCCAGCATCAAACGCATCGGCCCAGACATCGTCAGACACAGTGGCGCCGGTATCAACAGATTTACCGGCAGGGCCCTGATCAACAGGTTTCATCTTCAGGGAAACCTGATCAAAGTCGCGTTTCCCTGCCGTGTAGTAGTGCAATGCAGACAGACCGACGCAGACACTTAGTTGACCATCGGTAGGCACGCGACGGAATGAACGCTGCCAGTGGATTCCCCAGGATTGAATCGCATGGGCAATCAGCGTTTCGCTGGTCTTATCTGGCACGGTAATCCGGCCATCGCTGCCCGCAGACGCATATAGCTTCAGCGCCTGAACCAGTTTTTGCGTGTTCAGGCTGCGGAAATTTATCTTTTGGTTATCGCGCAGATGCTGGCGATACTGGCCTGGGCGGTCGCGATGAAGGTTGATGATAAACAGAGCGCTTTCATCGTCAGCCGGCGTCAGTTCAGCGTGAGGTGCCCAGTATTCACATACTTCATACAGTTGTGCCAGATCCTGCTGGCGCAGGTTGCTGGGTTTCGCTGTCCCCAAAAGGTGTATGCGTGCGAAGGCGTCACGGATTGTAGATTTGTAAACGTACCGTGCTTGTTGATCTTCAATAGTGATGTTTTCCAGACGGCGCGCTTCTGCCATCAGGTAGATCTGGTTCACGTCCAGCCAGGTTCTGTCTGGCGGCTGAAAATACAGCTGGTAGGCCCGCAGAATAATCTGACTGCTGTCGACAATTGCTCGGTGAATAGCCGGTGCAAAGTGCTTGGGCGGACGATCTCCGGCGCCAAGCAGATCAACACTGTGTGCGACCACCATTTTGTAACCAGTCGCGAGATGCCCTTGCAACGCCTGGCTCAGATTAGCGATCTTAAGTTGCTTATCATTCAGGGATACAGAGGACTGCAAAAAGTGCTTATTCAGGACTTTGCAGACCGAGTGTATATAAGGACGGATAACTTCGAGGAGTTCAAATCGCTGTGCCGCAGGGCAGCTTAATGCGTTTAACTCGCGGATGGCCTGATAGAGGCGTCGGGAAGCTTCCCCGGTATTTGCCATTGGCAGGCTTTTGGCCCACTGTGAGAACGCCGGAAGTCCCGAACCACAGAACGACAACTCGCCTTGAGTTGCATTCGGGATATGCAATGTTATCGGTGTGCTCTGGCTGTCCATGCGATCCTGCTGTTAACTTTCGGGGTTAGCGATTTATATAGCCTCTATGGCGTGTATTTTCCAGCAACTACACGACATTTAACCGTTTCAAAAGAGAAATGTGAATTTCTTTTACACGAACTGGCTACGCTATCACAAAATACCGGTGCGATCAGGCCAGAACGGGGTGGGGACGCTTGTAGGGGTCTCCGGGCACTTCTCTCACAAGTTGTGGGACAAGGTAGCCCGGCAATTGTTCTCTTATACCGAGATAGAGCGCGGTGGCGTCCTTGTCGTCGACGAAATAATGCTGCGTCCCTTCAACTTTATCTGGAAGGTGAAGGTAATAGGGCAGTACCCCCATTGTAAAGAGCTTCTCGCTTAATTCGGCCAAAATAACAATGTCATCATTAACGCCCTTCAGGAGCACGCTCTGGTTGAGAAGCGTTACGCCACTGCTTCTGAGTTCACGCAGACGTTCCGCATGGAGAGCGGTCAGCTCGTTCGGGTGATTCACATGGAGCACCATGGCGTTATCTGTACGGGTATGACTGAGCGCTGTCTGCAGTTCCGGTGTCAGGCGCTGAGGAATGACCACCGGCAGGCGGGTGTGTATACGGATTCGTCTTACGTGGCTTATTTCATCAATGGCTTCAATCAGCTCTGCGAGGGCTGTGTCCTGAAGCATCAGTGGGTCGCCACCGCTGAGTATGACTTCAGAGATGCTGGCGTCGGCACGGATATAGTCCAGAGCCGATTTTCTTTCCTCCCGACTCAAGCGGTTGTCGGCATAGTCGAAGTGTCTGCGGAAGCAGTAGCGGCAGTTAACGGCGCAGCCGGTTGCTGCCAGCATCAGCACCCGCCCCTGGTATTTGTGAATAATCCCAGGGCGTATGTTCGTCTGACGCTCACCAAGGGGGTCGATACTGTAGCCTGGTAGGTCTGATGCATAGGTTTCGCTGGCGATGGGCAGAACCTGTCGCAACAGAGGGTCATTCAGATCACTACGAACCATCTGATCAGCAAAGGGTCGGGGTACCAGTAACGGGAACGTCAGGGCCGGGTGGCCGGCCTTAAGAGCTTTATCTACCGGAATATCCAGATAGCTGAGCAGGCGCTCTCCATTGCGGAAAGAGTCAGCGAGAATCTGTCGCCAATCCTGCATCTCTACAGGCGGCTCTGTTCGCGTTATGATACGCACCTTAATTTATTACCTGACAGTAAGCGGAAGTCAAAATGGCTAACTATTCTACCAACGAATTTAAATCGGGTCTCAAAGTGATGCTCGACAATGAGCCGTGCTCTATTGTGGAAAACGAGTACGTTAAGCCGGGCAAAGGCCAGGCATTCAATCGCGTGAAGCTCCGTAACCTGCGTAACGGTCGCGTTCTTGAGAAAACCTTCAAGTCAGGCGACAGCCTGGAAGGCGCTGACGTGATGGAAGTGGACATGGAATACCTCTACACCGACGGTGAATTCTGGCACTTCATGGCTACCGACGGTTCTTTCGAGCAGCACGGCGCTTCTCAGGAAGCCGTAGGCGACACCGTTAAGTGGCTGAAAGAGCAGGACGTGTACACCGTTATCCTGTTCAATGGCGCTGTTCTTACCGTTGCACCGCCTAACTTTGTAGAGCTTGAAGTAGTTGAGACTGATCCGGGTGTAAAAGGTGATACCGCGAACGGTGGCAGTAAGCCTGCAACTCTGTCGACCGGTGCGGTTGTTAAAGTCCCACTGTTTATCAATATCGGTGAAGTGCTGAAGATTGATACCCGTTCGGGCGAATACGTCGGCCGTGCCTGATACGCGCTGGCAACCCTCTTGCGATCGGGCAGCTCTGGCTGCCCGATCTGCGTTTTACCGCACTATTCGTGAGTTCTTTTACGCACGCGACGTGCTTGAGGTCGACACTCCTCTGTTAGGAAACGCGCCTGTTTCTGATCCCAATATTGAACCGATGCAGACCCGGGAAGGACGGTGGTTACACACCTCGCCTGAGTACGCAATGAAGCGTCTGCTGTGTGCAGGAAGCGGAGATATCTGGCAGTTATGTAAGGTGTTTCGTGCGGGGGAAGCAGGGCGTCGTCATAACCCTGAGTTTTCCATGCTCGAATGGTACCGGGTCAGTTGGTCGCTGGATCGTCTGATGGACGAAGTCCGGGACCTCGTGCGGGCGCTGTTTCAAACCCGCTGGGCCGAGCTGCCCGAAGTGCGTATGAGCTACGCCAGTGCGCTGAAGCTGTTTGCTGGTATCGATGTCCATAAGGCATCGGATGACGACATCGCTGCGGTCGGTATTTCTGCCGCAGGGCAGGATCTGCAACTGGGCCGTGACGGCTGGTTAGATATCATTATGAGTCATAGGGTCGAACCAGCTTTGTCCGAAGAAACTCTGGTGTTTATTTATGACTTCCCCGCGAGTCAGGCAGCGCTTGCGAAGGTGAGTTGCGATGCCGATGGCAACCCGGTGGCAGAACGTTTCGAATTGTTCTTTAACGGCACTGAATTAGCTAATGGATATCACGAACTGACCGATGCAGAGGAACAGCGTCGTCGCTTTGAAAAAGAAGCCGACGGGCGCCCTCTGGATGAGCAGTTATTGTCGGCGATTGAACAAGGCTTGCCGGAATGCTCCGGCGTAGCCATGGGCGTAGATCGCTTATTGATGCATTTACTACAGGCTGAGCACATCAGTGATGTACTCAGTTTCGACTGGCCGAGAGCCTGATCACGACTGGATCAGGCCAAGGCCAGAGGTAAGTCGGGTTTGAGTCAGATCACGAAAGGTCCGCGATGGCCTCGCCCATTCTTACCGGTGAGCCCGCTTCAAAGGCATCCTTCCAGTCCACAACGCCTTTCGGGTGACACAGAATGACGGTCGAACCGAGTTTGAAACGCCCCATTTCTGCGCCCTTGTCCAGTGATACGTCAACAGGTGCGCCATACTCACTGACTTTGAGTTCGCGGCGCGGTGGAGCAATATGGCCAGCCCAGACGGTTTCAACGGCAGCGACGATCATAGCGCCGACCAGCACCATAGCCATCGGTCCTTTGTCGGTATCAAAAATACAGACAACCCGTTCGTTGCGAGCGAACAGGCGAGGTACATTCTCGGCGGTTACCTGATTTACAGAGAACAGGTCGCCGGGAACATAAATCATGTCACGCAGTTTGCCGGCCATCGGCATGTGTACCCGGTGGTAATCCTTCGGTGACAGATAGATGGTCGCGAATTCACCGCCCATAAAAGGCGCTGCCCGTTTGGCATCTCCACCGAGTAGCTCAGTCAGGCAGTAATCCTGACCTTTCGCCTGAAAAATACGGCCATCAACGATTTCACCGCGCTGTGATACGGCACCGTCAGCAGGTGAGCACAGGACAGAGGCATCACCTTCGATCGGGCGTGCACCATCAATTAATTCGCGTGTAAAAAAGTCGTTAAAACAGGAGAACTCAGAGGCCGTCTGACGCTGAGCTTCGCTCATGTTGACGCCAAACTTTTTGATGAACAGATTAATGAGCGGATTTTTTACCCATTCCATTTCTGTCTCAGCCAGAGCACCCACCGCACGAGAGAGCAGGTGCTGCGGAACAACGTATTGGCTGGCGATAAACAGATTGTCTTTAAAACTCATTGGGTCATCTCTTAATTAGGTTCAGTGCCGGTCACAACCGGTGTGTTTTCGTCATTGCCCCACTCAGACCACGAGCCAGCGTAACCCCTGATATCGAATCCCAGAATTTTACCAACCAGGTAGGTATATCCGGAACGATGGTGGGTCTGGCAGTGCGTAGCGATACGCTTAGTCTCATCGATACCCAGGCCTGACAGTAAGGTGCGGAAAGCATCCAGATCGTTAATACGTAAACCGCGGTCTTTGTCCATTCCACGGGTCCACTCATAATTCACGGCTCCCGGAATGTGGCCACCGCGGGCTGAAATCACTTTTTCACCCGTGTATTCGGCGGCTGAGCGAGCGTCCCAGATGGCAAAGTCCGGTTTTCCGAGGTTATCCAGTACCTGGGCTTTGGTGAAGGTGGCATCCGGGTTAATCGCAGTGATTTTATAGTCAGACGCCTGCGGGGTAACGGTGCCGGTTTCCTGTGGTAAGCCCGCTTGACGCCAGGCGACGATACCGCCATTAATATAGGAATATTTTGTATGGCCTATGCAGTCGAGTACCCAGATCAGACGCCCGGCCCAGCCACCGCCTTCGTCGTCAGAGCAGATAACGTGAGTGTCAGGCGTCAGTCCCAGCTCGCTGAATACGGCTTCAAGATCTGAGACTTCTGGTAACAGACCAGGGACGGGTGTACCCGGACGTTGTAAACGTTTGAAGTCGAGGTGAACTGCACCCGGAATATGACCTTCAACGAAGGTCTCTGCCTTACTCTGGTCGATGATCAGGACATTATCGAGCGGTAACAGGTCAGCCAGTTGTTCTGGCTCCAGCAACAAAGGGAGGTCAGCCATGGGGGGGTCACTCAGCTAATTATTTCGTTGGCACGAAGTGTATCTGAGAGACCACCCTGTGTCAGGTCACGACGTCTGTCGCGCGGCCTTATGGGCCTTACCCGCGGGTTTATTTTTCTGGGCACTGAGCTGTCGGAGAGAAGCCAGCCCCTGACTGGTGGTTGTGCAAAGTTGGCGGAATCGCTGATATTGCGCCTTCGTGATTTCTTTATTGTCAGAGTTCGCCGCAATGACAATCCCGATAGGGTCGCGACCAGCATGAACGGACATAAGCATCAGCTCTTTTGGAAGTGCATCCGCAAGCTCCGGCGCCATGCCTTTGAAATATCGTTCACAGGTGGCTGGCGTGATATGAACAGCTGCTGACTGTTTCATCAACTGACGGAGTAAAGGAGCAACCTGTAACGGGACGCTGGTACTCGACAGAGGCATCAGGCCCTCAGGATTCTCCGAGTAAACTGTGCGCAAGGATGAGCGGTTCTTTCCTGGCAGCATAACTATTGCATGATCGATTCCTATGCCCAGATGGATACCTTTTAATACGCCCTGCATCAGGTAGTGCCAGTCACCGAAGCTGGCAGGAGACTCAGATAACTGCCCCATCAACTTAGAAAGGTATGCGCTGCCGTGATGAGCAGGCTTGGCTGTTGATTGGGTTTCGGGCGCTGACACTTCAGCGGCATCGGCCTCTGAGCGTACTTCAGGTCCTGTCTGCACGACCTCAGCTGGCATGTCCGCGCGCGAAGCTGTAGCTGCAGGCGCAGCTTCTGGCACGGGCGTCCATTTAGGGTAAGACAGCGCCTCAGGTTTCGGTGTAGTCAGCAAGGCGATACCAGAGGCCAGAGCTGATTTCCTCAGGCGCGCTTCATCGAGCTGTATTTTCCGGCTCTCGCTGACCAGTGTTGGGTACTGCCGGCCCTGCGCATGACTACTCAAAGCGAGCCAGCGGTGGCTTCGCTCTCCCTCCGGGTTCATATGCAGGTGCCATGCGGTGCCAGCGGCGGTGAGTGCGAGCATAGAGGCGCTCTGGCTTTTGTGGATCAGTTGTCGTCCGGTATCCAGGTCTCTCGGGTCCTGTTTGCGCAGACGTCGCCAGTCCTTGCGTTCCGGCAACTTATCGCGCTGGAACATATCGACAACGGGCTCAGGCAGGTTATGCCGGCGTACAAGGCGTTTCCAATTCTCGGGTGAGTTGCCGAATACCTTGCGCGAGGCTGTACCCAGATCATCTCCCTCGCTCAGGTAATGAAACCAGTTATGACTGGATTTATCGAGTAACAGCCATGGCCATAGAATCGAGTTTGCCAGCATGGCTGACCAGTACGCTGTGCTGGTAGGGGTGCCTTTCGCACTGGCCCACTGTGCAGCCAGACAACCGGCCATGTGCGCAGTGTATAGCGCCTGTCGATAGACCTTTTGCGAGGCATCCTTTGGATGATCTTCAATGACCGGGAGCTTTTTCACCAGAATAATAAGCTCCTGCATACCAAGCAGTGCCAGGCAGTTGTAGACGCCGTGAATCTGTTCGCGGCAACCGGGATTGTGGTTGACTGCCTTCTGTAGCAGGTGCCAGCAGAGTGCCGGGTCTCTTTCCGCAACAGGCACCAGCGATTCAAAGCTGACCTGCGGATTTCTAAGTTCGACCCTTAACGCATCCCGCGTTTCTTTCAGGATCGGTAAGTCACGGAACGCCAGTACGGCCTCCCATTGGGCGGCGCTGGGCGTCTGGAGCGCAGAATTCTGCATGGAGAGAGTGTTCCCGGTTTGTTAAACGGTCATTTGTAGCCTTTACTTACTATAGTCGTGATGCGTATTTCGTCCCGTGTAATCTGTGTGTCTTTTTTGTCACGGAAGGGTTTCGATACGCACACTGAGTTAAATGTGGAGTACCGCTGAGGAAATTGGCTGGATGCTATTTGTAGCAGGTGTCGTGATTGTTTTTGGCAGTGTCCTGTATGGCTATGTGATGTCGCATGGCCAACTGCTGGCACTGTGGCAACCATTCGAGATACTGATCATTGTGGGTGCCGCTTTTGGCGCGTTCCTTCTTTCTAACCCCTGGCATGTGGTCTGGACATCGTTTCGTCTGATTCCCAAGGTGATTATGGGGGGAAGCGTGCCTAAGACTATGTATATGGATGTTTTGGGGTTGCTCTATGACATCCTCAATAAAGCACGCCGGGAAGGCATCATGGCGATTGAAGGTGATGTTGAGAACCCTAATACCAGTGCCTTGTTTGCACGTTACCCTGCGATTCAGGCGAATCACGAGCTGGCTGTTTTTATCGCGGATTACTTTCGTATTATTGCCGCGGGTAACCTGACGTCTTTCGAGCTGGAATCGCTGATGGATCAGGAGATCGAAGCGCGCATGCACGAGCTTGAACAACCCGGGATGGCTGTCAGTAAGGTGTCTGATGCCTTGCCGGGCTTTGGTATCGTGGCGGCTGTACTCGGTATTGTGATTACCATGGGCGCGATTGGTGGCGACATCAACGAGATTGGTGCTCATGTCGCCGCCGCACTTGTCGGTACCTTCAGTGGTGTGCTTCTGGCGTACGGTCTGGTTGGGCCCATTTCGTCGGTGATGCGTCATATCGCCGAAGAAGAAATCAAACTGTACGAAGCTGCCAAGGCCTGCATTATTGCGTCACTGAATGGCTTACCGCCTCAGTTGGCCGTCGAGTTTGGTCGTAAGTCATTGTTTACCCATAAGCGTCCGACATTTAACGAAGTCGAAAGCAAAGTGCGCGGCCGCTGATGAGTGATTGCTGATGGAGAAGTTAAGCCCGCATCAGAATATCGTTGTCCGTCGTTATAAAAAGGGCAAACACGAAGAGCACGGTGGCGCCTGGAAAGTCGCCATGGCCGACTTCGCGCTGGCGATGATGGCCCTGTTTCTGGTGTTGTGGGTGATTAACTCCTCGAATGAGCAGGAACGCGAAGCCATTTCTGGCTACTTTCAGGACCCGAAAGCGTTTGAGGAAGGCAAGCTGGTACCGTCCAAGTACGTAATCGACCTCGGTGGCTCGCCAACGACCTCCGACAATATCGCCGTGTCAGAGAATATTGATCCCGAGAAGATTCTTCAGGCTGACGAGATTGAAAGTCTTGCCGACGCAATTGAGCAGCGGCGCATGGAAGAAATGAAGGCCAAGATTCAGGCCATGATTACCGCCAGTCCGACACTCAGTCCATTCAAGAATCAGCTTCTGTTAGACCTGACGACCGAAGGCCTGCGCCTGCAGATTGTTGATCAGACCAATCGCCCCATGTTTGATCAGGGCAGTGCTCAGTTACGGTATTACTCAGAAGACATTCTATGG
>NZ_DDKU01000155.1:5267-5489 GCF_002339775.1 Thalassolituus sp. UBA2590 | reverse complement strand
AGGTCAACGCTGATACCTGAAAAGCCCGGATTCCGGGGGCAGAGAAAGCCTCTGCCACCTGCCTTCGGGCTTTTTTATGCGTGTAATCCGGATATCCGGTAAGCCGTTGAAATTCATAACGAAAAACTGTTGACAGAGTTAAGAATGGTGGCATAATACGCGCCACTTGAGACGCACACGCGACCAAGGAAGTTTGAAGTGGCTATGTAGCTCAGCTGGTTA
>NZ_DDKU01000155.1:0-4947 GCF_002339775.1 Thalassolituus sp. UBA2590 | reverse complement strand
GGTTAGAGCACAGCATTCATAATGCTGGGGTCACTGGTTCAAGTCCAGTCATAGCTACCACGAATTCTTAAAGCCCCGCAGCAGCAATGCTACGGGGCTTTTTTTTGCCTGTTTACTTTCGTACACAAAACCCCCACACGTCCTTACCTGGGTTACGCTATTCTGAGAACTGATCATCATTATCGTCTGCAGGGCGACCTATACTGATCAAATGTTCAATTAATGGTGTCTGCTTATGCCACTCCCACAGACTGCATCGCACAGTAATCCCGAATACACACTCACTCGCCTGCTTGCCGATGCGATTGACCAACGCAAGCTACCCGTCGGCGCGTGCGATATTCTTAATTACTGCCAGCACCTTAATAACAGTAAGCAACAGCAGTTTGTCATTCATACGGAAGCGGGTGATTTCTTTCTTAAGATGCAGCCGGCTTCAGAACTCGCTAGCGACCAGTTCGCAGCTGAAGTATCGGGTCTTCTGGAAATAGCCAGAACGCAGGCCATCCGCACTGCCGCACCCTACGCGACCGGCGAGGTAGATGGCCGTTCATACATCCTGTTATCCCACCTGCCGCTCGCGGTTCACGGTGACTGGCAACAAGCGGGGGTAGAACTGGCCACTCTGCACGCTAACCTCAGCGATCAGGGCTATGGCTACGGTAAGACCACCTACTGTGGTCCTACACCACTGAATAACAGCTGGCGTGAAAACTGGTCAGATTTTTTCGTCGAGCAGCGCCTGGAGCCTCTGGTGCGGGAGCTCGCCAGTCAAGGGGATGTCTTCACCAGTGCAGACCGGGTTCTGCATGCCTGTTCGAAGGCCTTGAAAGATCACCAGCCGGATGCGTCTCTCCTTCATGGTGACCTCTGGTCCGGAAATATCGGTTTTATTCCTGACAGTCGCGGATCTCTCCCGGTTATCTACGATCCGGCATGCTACTACGGTGACGCTGAAGCTGATCTTGCTATGACAGAACTCTTTGGACGCTTCCCTGATGCCTTCTATAAGGGCTACCAGAGTGTGCGTAAGATCGAAGAGGAATACGAAGAAAGGAGAGGTATCTATCAGCTGTTTCACCTGTTGAACCATGCCGTACTCTTTGGTGGGCATTACGTCACTCAGAGCCGCGATTTGATGCGCCGGCTCTGAGATCAGAAAGTTCAGTAAGCATCGCTTAAAGGCGGATTAAGGAGTCTCACTAAGGATTGAGGCGCTGCTTGATCCAGCCTTGGGCATTATGCAGATATTCCAGACGATCGTGCAGACGCGCCTCTCCTCCTTGCCAGAATTCGAAACGCTCCGGGCTTAAGCGATACCCCCCCCAATGATCGGGTACCGGAACTTCACACCCTTCAAATTCACTTTTTAGCTTCTCAAAACGAGCTTCCAGTTCAGCGCGGTTAGCGAGCGGTGCACTCTGGTCGGATGCCCAGGCTCCCAACTGGCTTTCTCGAGGTCGCGAGTGAAAATAGGCTTGGGTCTCTTCCCGAGAGATTTTCGTCACCACTCCCTGAACCATGGCCTGCCGCTCCTGAGCCAACCAGGCAAAATGCAAAGCAGCTTTTGGATTATCCTCAAAATGGCGGGCTTTATTGCTGGTGTAGTTCGTAAAAAACACGAAGCCGTCTTCATCGTAACTCTTCAATAAAAGGATACGCTGCCATGGCTGACCATCGCTGTCGCAGGAGGCGACCGTCATCATGGTGGGTTCGTCAGGACTTGCGGCTTTTTGTTCTTCAAACCACGCATGAAACTGAGTCATAGGGTTTTCTGCCGCCGTATTTTCATCCAATCGCCCGGCCGTGTATTCACGACGGATATCAAACAGATCAACCATAAGATGACTCCTTTAATTTTGGTCTCGGGCTTATGTTAACATTCCCATCCGGACGCGTCCTGACCGGCGTCAGTTACCAGATTGCAGAGGTTATTTACTCCATGTCGCTACAAAACTACCCTACCGCATCTCTTATTCGTCGCCTGGCTGCTATGGCATACGATGCGTTGGTACTTCTCGCCCTCTACATCATCCTGGGTGGAATTCTGGTTACGGCAATATCCGCAATGACTGGTCAGGAAGAGATGGTTCGCCTGAGCCCGGCAATGGTCGGCTCTGTCTTTTATACCATCTGCTTTCTGTACTACATGCACTCATGGCGCCGTGGCGGTCAGACCATTGGTATGAAAGCGTGGAACATCTATCTGATTACCAATGACAACTCACCCGTCAAACTCAGTCACTGCATACTGCGCAGTGCTACTGGCTTTTTCTCATTGGCCATTGTTGGGCTGGGGTATTTCTGGATGCTAATCGATAAAAAAGAACGCACCTGGCACGACATTGCGTCGCTGACACGTATTGTTTATCGCCCGAAAGGCAGCTGACCTTCGTCAGCCGCTCTTACGGAGCAAGTGCACTCCGATCAGTGCACTCAGAACAATGGGGATAATACTGGCCATAATTGGCGCGAAGCCAAGCACGATACTGGCCGGTGCCAGCATCTCTTCCAGGTATTTATACACCAGCCCCACAAGAATCCCTGAAAAGATCCGCGAGCCTGCAGTCACCTGTCGTAATGGCCCGAAGATAAAGGCGGCACCGAGCAGTACCAGGGCAAAGGTACTCAGAGGCTGCGTGACCTTCTTCCAGAACGACAACAGATAGTTATCTGCATTGAGATCCTGATCGTCCAGATACTGCGCATAAGCATACAGATTTGAGATCGACATATCCCGTGGCTCGATCATGACTACGCTCAGGCTCTCGGGAGTCAGACCAGAATCCCAACGTTTAGAACCGTATGAAGTCACGCTGCTTTGATCGTCGCTAATCAACTGCTCACGGACATTCTGCATCTGCCAGTGGCTACGCTGAAAGATCGCCCTCTCCGCACGCACAACGCGAGTCAGTTCTTTTTCTGGGGAGAAGTAAAAGACAGCAATACCGTGCAGAACACCATTAGGTTCAACGGCACGGAAACGCATGAACTGGTCACCCTCACGGTGCCAATAGCCCTTGCCTTTATTCGACAGCAGCTCGCCTTTGCCTTGTTGTACCGCCTTCTGAGACTGAGCCATTCTCTCCAGAGTAGGAATCGCATACTCCGCCAAAGCAACACTCAGAACCATCAATACCGCAACCGGCTTAATCACTGACCAAATGATACGGGTAACCGACAGTCCAGCGGCTCTCATCACCGTCAGTTCACTGCTGGCTGCAAGTCCGCCGAGACCGGCGAGACACCCAATCAGACACGCCATCGGCATGTACTCGTAGGCCCGACGAGGTAGCCTCAGAGCCATGAACTCAAGCGCCTCAACAAAACCATAGGCACCCTTCAGCTGATCCAGCTCATCGACTAAGGTAAAAATTGCATCGAGACCCACAATCACCAGAATAACGACCAGTGTGGCCATCAGGACACTCTTACCAACGTAGCGGTCAAGACGGGTCATAGGACTCTCCCAGCCCGACGACGCCGGAGAATCTCAGGGCCAACCAGAAGCGCCAGCCCTATTACCAGATAAATGAGGTGAAGTGCCCAGATGGCCATAGCCGGAACGCGCTCTTTCTCGAGCATGCCGCGCATAGCGATGAGCAAAGAGATGTAGACCATAAACAGAATGATGGCTGGGAACATACGTGCAAAGCGTCCCTGCCTTGGATTAACCTTAGACAGAGGGAAAGCGATCAACACAAGCACGGGCACCATCACAATCAACGACAAACGCCAGTGCAACTGCGCCTGAAACTTAGGGTCTTCCGAAGATAAAAGATCCAGTGTGGCAACCGCATCCTTACGTACTTTACGACGGTCCTCGGATTCATCCGCGATCTTCACGCCATAACGCTCGAACTCAAGCACCTGCAATTCCGCACTATCAGCAGCCAGGTCAAAACGCTTACCGTTATGCAGTTCCAGAAAACGTGAGCCGGTTTCCTGACTGAAGTACTGGCTGCCTTTCTCGGCGAGCATCAAGGTATCGCCATCTGCGATGAACACCTGATTCATCACCGTCTTATTGTCAGACAGTGATTCTGTATAGGTGACCCGGGTTCCTTTTTTCATACTCTGAAAGCGGCCCGGGGCAAGTAACTCAAACTCCGTCATTTCTGCTTGTTTTTTGTACAGATCTTCCATTTTCTCAGCACCTAGAGGGCTGAGGTATAACGAAAAAGACCCCACGATCACCATCACGACCGCGCCGGGAATCATCGTAAACAGTAACAAGCGACGGTCAGAAAACCCGGTTGCTGAAAGCACACTCATTTCGTTCTCTGAGTACATGCGACCGTACGCCAGCAGTACAGAGATAAACAGCGCCATTGGAAGGATCATTTCAAGGAACGACGGCATTCTCAGAAGCAGCGTGAAAAAGACGACTTCCAGAGGGATTTCACCGGCAGCCGCGGAGGCCAGCTGATTGATAAGCCTGCCACTCATCATAATCATGAGAAGCACGATCGTAACGGCGCCCATTGTGCCGAGTAATTCACGTGATAAATATCGGAATAAGATCAAACGGTGCCGCACCTGTTTTGTCTGGTCGTCATCTGCCTGTCGGATCTGATTGGCATCAGGCAGTTGTCGTGTAAATCAGAGAGTAACCACAAGGCAGCATTGTACTGTTTTTTTTAGCTTCCGTTACCCCAGCCACTTGTATTTTCGTGGTCTGGCCGCACACTTAGCTGGAACACTTTAATTCGCTACACCGAATACGACCGAACCTGCCCTCTAAGGAGCTACGATGGATTTTCAGATTTTCACCGGTAACCCTGCAGAACTGACTGCAGATACTCTTGTTGTCACGATTAACGATAACGGTGAGCTTTCTGCCTCTGCCGAAAAGGTAGACACCGCATCGGCTGGTGCGGTTCAGGCCCGAATCAAGGCAAAAGACATTACCGGTGCCGCGGGTAGCTCCCTGACCCTGTATTCACT